>NZ_SUTM01000017.1 GCF_015062935.1 Methanobrevibacter sp.
TCTAAATCCATTTTTGGGATTCTTTTTGGATTTAAATCTTGGATAATTGGAATTTTTTTTAAAAAATCCATTAAATGCGTGTAATAAGTCACGATAAACCTGTTGCAAGCTACTTGACTCACTTTTATACAAAAATGGATATTGTTTTTTCAACATTGTTAACATGGTGTTGAATGTGGTTTGATTGCATTTTAGCTTTGTATAACCATGTTGTTTAAATAATTCAAAGGTTTTTTGGTATTCTGTTAATAAATTATTCCAGACAAATCTAGTATTACCCAGGCTCTGATTAAATTTATCCTTCATAACCTTATCGGGATACAACTTAACCTTCAAACCTTCATTAACAATAATACACTCATCTAACATGAAAAAACACATCAAAATATCTATTTTATATTCCAATTAATTTTGAACACAAAATATAATATATCAACCGACAACATATAAAGAATTACCAAGAGCATTTGATAACTAATGCCCTTTTTTATGCAATTCATCCTCGACTTGAAGAAGTCAAGGTATTCTTGCACCATTTAGATAAATTAGCACAATAAGTTATATAAATTCCAAAATTTATTTTTTTTATTTTCTTCTTTATTTTATTTTAAGTCTATTTTTTTTTTTAAAGTTTTTATAATATGATAACATAACTATTTATGTATAAATTTTTATTAAGTGATGAAATGTTTGATAATTATAAAAATAAATTCGTTCCTTTGATTCTACCAATAATTTTAATATTGTTTTGGTATGTAATTACTAACGGTATGGGATTATTTTCTTCATATATTTTACCGGGTCCTTTGGATGTTTTAAATTCCGCATGGGTTGTTATTGAGAATGGAAAGCTTTTGACAAATACTATTGATACATTATTTAAGGTATTTGCTGGTTTGATACTGGCTTCAATAATAGCTATTCCTTTAGGAATACTGCTTGGATGGTATAAGACTTTGGAAGATATTGCTACTTTTGTAATAAGTATCTTAAGGCCAATTCCACCTGTTGCATGGATTCCGTTTTCAATCTTATGGTTTGGAATAGGTACAGTTCCTGCAGTATTTATTATATTCATGGGTTGTGTTTTCCCTATTTTGATATATACTCTTGATGGGGTTAAAAGAACCGACAAGGTTTTAGTAGAATCAGCTCAGACTTTAGGAGCTAATGATTGGAATGTCTTAAAACGTATTGTAGTGCCATCAGCTGTTCCATATATCGTTTCCGGACTGAAAGTAGGTATCGGTATTGCTTTAATGTGTACAATTTCTGCGGAAATGATTGGTTCAAGCAGCGGATTAGGTTATATGATTTTAACAGCAACCAATTTATTCGATACAGGTACTACCGTAGTTGGTATGTTGGTTATTGGTTTAATTGGTTTAGTGTTTGACTTTGTATTTACTAAAGCACAAGATAGGATATTCTGGTAGGTGAAATCATGGCAATTGAAGTTAAAAATATTAATAAATCCTTTGAAGGCAAAAAGAAGGATGAATTATCTGTTTTAGAAGATATTAACTTAACTATTAATGATGGTGAGTTGGTTTGTCTTTTGGGACCTTCCGGATGTGGAAAAACCACTCTCTTAAGATTAATTGCAGGTCTTGACCATCCTACTTCTGGTGAAATAGTTGCTAATGGCGAAGTTGTTAAAAAGCCATCCGGTGATAGAGCAGTTATTTTCCAGCAATATTCACTATTTCCATGGTTGACTGTTCTTCAGAATGTTACATTCGGTTTGGAGATGACAAAAAAGAATTCCAAGGAAGAAAATATTGCTGCTGCAGAAAGATATCTTACAAGTGTCGGTTTAATTGACTTTAAAGATAGCTATCCTCATGAACTTTCAGGTGGTATGAAACAAAGGGTTGCAATTATTAGATCTTTGCTTAATCATTCACCTATTTTGCTTATGGATGAGCCGTTTTCTGCATTGGATATGCAAAATAGACATAAGTTACAGGAACAGCTCATTGGAGTTTGGAAAAGATTTGAAAATACAATAGTTTTTGTAACTCACGATGTGGATGAAGCAGTATTTCTTGCAGATAAAATAGTGATTCTTGATAAAAATCCTGGCCGTATTGCTTATGTAGTTGATGTTGATATTGAAAGGCCAAGAAGAAGGGACTCCCCTGAATTTATAAAGCTTCAGGAATCTATAGTAAAAGATTTAAATATGGAAGAATAGTTTTTTAAACTAATTCTCCTCAATTCTTCTTTTTTTTAGTAATGGTAACATGTGCTGGTTTTAGTTCTATAGCAGTTATTGCACATCAGGCATCTGGATTTGCTTTCAGAATTGTTTTTCCAGTCTTTTAAGAAATCGTTTTTTGCAACAAAAGGCCTGTACATGGACAGAAATTCAATATTGGTTGTATTTAAAATTTCATTCATATGATTCATGTCATTGAATCCTCCGCCGACAATAACAGGAACGTCAACGTTATCAATCAATTTGTTGGAATATTCAATCAGTTCTCCTTCTCCGGATAATTTTTTAGTGAAATATAATGGTGAAAGAGGTCTTGTAACCTGAATTGAATCGACACCTACTTTTTCAAGCAGTTTGCACGCTTCAAGACTTTCATTTGAATCAAAACCATCCTTTCTCTCATCAAATGTGTTCACTTTACAGGATATGTGCAAATCAAGATTGTCCTTCATAACTTTAATCAGTTCCAGAACCAGTCTCATTCTGTTGAAGACATTTCCCCCATATTCATCTTCCCTTTGGTTGTAATATGGATTTATGAATTTGGATAGGTAAAAATTGTTTCCGATGGATAGCTGTATGCCGTCAAAACCTGCAAGTTGAAGCTTTTGAGCGGCTTCAATAATGTCTGATTGAATTTTACGGATATCTTCAATTGTCAAATCATTGACTGCAATATCCAAATCAATGTTTCGGTTGTATTTGATGAATTCGACCTGCCCTAATATTGGAACATCATAACTGTGTGTAATTTCAGTTATCTTTCCTGCCATTGTCATGAAATTGAGATTTTCCATTTTAAATGAATGTTCGCTGAATTTGTCCATAGGATAAAGTGAATACAGCTCGGAGGTTATCAGACCAACTCCGCTTGAAGCGATCTTTTCATATCTCTCATAAATTGCATTCAAATCACATTGCTGAGACTCCCAAAGACCTGTTCTGATTATGCGGCTATTGAGCTTCAAGTTTCCTAATTTACATTTGTCGAATATTGTTTTCATAGAAATATTATTGTAAAAAATAGTATAAAAGGAAATAAGTAATTTTAAACTTACCCTGTGTTTAAAAAAGCAGTAAATTATATTTTAGGTATCAATGTTCCATAGTTTCCGTTTTTTATCCCTTCATAGACATAATCAAGGGACTTTAAAATGGAATCCTTCAAATCATTGCCCTTAGCAAGATAAGCCGCTATTGCTGCGGACAAGTTGCACCCTGTACCGTGAAGATTGTCTGTTTCAATCAGTTCCTGTTTTTTAAATGAAACTTCTCCGTCAATGTTGAGGGTGTTAAGACCGTCCAGATGGCCTCCTGTGATGATGTTATTGCATTTCATAATTCGGGATGCCTTCTCAGCGCGGGTCCTGGAATCAATTTTTGTACCGGTTAACTTTTCTGCTTCGGCGATGTTTGGTGTTGTAAGAATGGCCTGGGGAAGAAGATACTTATTCAATGCTTTGGCAATGTCCTCCTTTGTTAGGTCGCCTCCGGATGTGGCAACCATTACAGGGTCGACAACTGCTTTTAAATCATATTCCTTAACTTTTCTTGAAACCAGTTTGATAATTTCAGGAGAATATAACATTCCGGTTTTTATGAATTCAACTTCATAGGAATCCATAACGGCATCAATCTGCTCTTCAATATATGTTTCATTGACTGGCAATGTTGAAAAGAATTTATATGGATTTTGAGCTGTCAGTGCAGTTACAATTCCGGTTCCGTAAACGCCGATGGCCTGAAATGTTTTCAAATCAGCAAAAACCCCTGCTCCTCCTGAAGGGTCAACGCCAGCTATTGACATTACAATCATCTAATCATCTCTGGTGACTTTTATTCGTTCGCTTCCTCTGAACGGTTCAAAGGTCACTTTCAGTTCTTTGAGGTATTGTCTTGTATGTGTTTTTTCGCCATGAATCATTATTTCACCTAAATCTTCAGCGGTATTCACATCCAATGCCATGAACAGTGAATCATGAACCTGAGGATTTAATTTTTTTCTTTCAGCGGCATTAACATGTTCCTTGTAGCTGAAACCCTCAAATCGGGTTCTGATTGCCATAGGTTTCATGATAATCATGTTTGTTCCGCCACCTTTTGACGGAACAATAATGAAATCCAAATTTTTAGAAGCGTCAATCAACATTTTAACATTGGTTTTTCCGATTAATGGAATGTCTGAAGGAACAATCATGATTTTTCTGGTTTTTCCTTTGCAGTATTTCATTGCCTGTGTCAATGCTTTATTTAAGTTGGAATTCTCATTTTCCAAAATGGTATCCAAATTCAAGCTCTCTGCATAGCTCAATACATCCTCATCACGGCTTATGATGAAAATTTTGTCCACATATTTTTTTAAAGTATCTGTAACATCCTGAAGCATCACTTTTAGGAGTTTTTCCCGTTCTTCTTCGGATAAGAAAGGTGATAAACGTGTCTTTGCATTTTTGAATTTACTAACTGGAATTATTGCATAAATGTTGTCCATATTATCACTAGTATGTTTTAGCTATCAATGCAATGTATTTGGCATCCTTGCCGCTTGCTATGCATGTACCTTCAGATACTTCTTCCTGAATTCCTAAAACGTCATAGCCGGTTTTTTCTTCAATTTCATGTCCGACTTCTTCATCTCCGCACCAATAAAATTTAACTACATTTCCTGCTTCAACAAGTTCAGGAACTTCTTCTAAGGTGTTTGCAAACTTGACATGTTCGTTCTGGAAGTCCCATGCTTGGGAGGATAGGTTTTCTGAAGACTGATTTAATAAGTCAATGACTGTATCTGTCAGATTTTCGTCCAATGGAATTTCTGTTTTCTCTTCAGTGTCTCTGGTCATTGCAATAGTGATATTGTTTTCAAGATCCCTAGGTCCGAGTTCAAGTTTGATTGGAGTTCCTTTAAGTTCCCAGTTATTGAATTTCTTACCCGGCCTTATGTCCCTGTCGTCAATGTTGACTCTGATGCCTTCTGATTCCAAAGTCTCTTTAATTTCTGAACATTTTGCCAGGACTTCCTCTTTTCCTTTTTTAAATAAAATTGGAATTATGGTTACCTGATTCGGTGATACTTTAGGTGGTAGGCGTAATCCCTTGTCATCTCCGTGAATTCCTATTACTGATGCAATGACTCTGTCTGATACTCCTGCACAGGTCTGATAGACAAGTTTGTGTTCACCGTCCTTGTCTTCAAAGGTAATGTCAAATGTTTTTGCAAAAGTCTGGCCTAAATTGTGTATGGTACCAATCTGTAAGGTTTTACCGTTAGGCATGATTACATCAAAAGCCATTGTGTAGTCAGAACCCGGGAACTTGTCCCATTCAGGTCTTTTGGAAATTAAATATGGAATTCCCAAATCATCGAAGAACTGTTTGTACATTTCAATAAAGTCCTGTATCTGTTCATCAGATTCCTCTTTAGTTGCATGGGCAGTATGAGCTTCTTTGAATGTAGTGATTTCTCTTACTCTGATTAAAGGTCTAGTGTGTTTGGTTTCGTATCTGAAGGTATTCACAATCTGATACATTTTGATTGGAAGGTCAATGTGAGTCCTGATCCATAATGAATACATCGGATAGATTGCAGTTTCACTTGTTGGTCTTAAGGCTAGCTGTTCATTCAATTCCCTTTGACCGCCTTTTGTTACCCAATATACTTCATCTTCAAATCCTTTTACATGAATTCCTTCTTTTGCAAGTTCACTTTCAGGAACAAGCATTGGAAACAGTACTTCATCATGGTCTTTATCCAATAATTTTTTAATAATGTTCATTGAATGTTTTCTAATCTGAAAACCATAAGGTCTCCAAACAGCCATTCCCTTAATAGGGTATCTTGAATCAGTTATATCCGCTTGTTCTAAAATATCATGAAACCATTCGTCAAAATTTTCCACCATATCACCTAATAATTTTTTATAATGTTAAATTATTTGTTTTTAATAAGTATTATATTTTTTTAATCATCATTTGTAATAAGAAATCTATTTATAATTATATTTTACATATATAGTATTGTATAATTAATTTTAGGAGATATTATGAGTAATAGGAAAATACAAATGCCTCGTGAAGTTTACATTGATCCGGGTATTATAAAAGATACTGCTGAGATTTGTAAGTCTCTACATTTAGATAAAAAGGCTTTGATTGTTACAGGCTCCCATACATATGATGTTGGTGCAAAACCTGCAATAGAAAGCCTTGAAAAGGAAGGTATTGAATATGATGTCATTAAAGTGAAGGATGCATCTGAAGAATCAATATCAGAAGTCGAAGAATTGATTACTCTCGATACTACCGTTTTGGGTATTGGTGGTGGAAGAGTAATTGATGTAGCTAAATTATCTTCTTTCAATCAGGGCGTATATTTTGTTTCAATGCCGACAACCGCATCTCACGACGGAATTGTATCTCCTATGGCATCAATTAAAAATCCTAATACTTCAATATCAGTTACAGCCCATTCACCAATAGCTGTAATTGCAGATTCCGAAATATTGGCACAATCCCCATTCAGACTTCTGGCTGCAGGATGTGCCGATTTGATATCAAATTTTACTGCAATTAAGGATTGGGAACTGGCGCACAGGCTTAAAAACGAGTCATTCAGTGAATCCGCAGCTGCATTGTCAATAATGTCTGCTCATTTGATTACAGACAATATTTCAAACATCAAGCCTAATCTTGAACCTAGTGCAAGAATAGTTATGAAATCACTGTTCAGCGGAGGTATGGCTATCAGTATCGCCGGCTCTTCACGTCCCGCCAGCGGTTCCGAGCATCTCTTCTCACATGCGCTTGATAAGATTCTGGATAAGCCTGCTCTGCATGGTGAACAATGCGGAATCGGTACAATAATGATGATGTATCTTCATGGAGGTGACTGGAAAGCAATTAGAGATGCTCTAAAAGCTGTTCAGGCTCCTACCACTGCAGCTGAAATTGGTGTGGCTGAGGAGGATATAATTGAAGCGTTAATGATGGCTCATAGTATCAGGCCTGAAAGATACACTATTTTGGGCGATAATGGAATTTCAAAGGATGCGGCCTATGAATTGGCCCATAAAACAGAGGTGATTTAATGATTACATTGATAGGTAAGCAACTTGCAAAGGAAGGTCAGGAATTTATTTTTTTAGGCCCTGCTGAAGATTGTGAAAACTGCAGATTTAAATCATCCTGTATCGGAAATCTGGAAGAAAACAGGAAATATGTCGTCGTTGATGTACGGGATAATGAACAGAAATGCCCTATTCATGGTGAGGGTATTGTTGTTCCGGTTGATGTGGACAGGGCTTCAATTGATTTGTTAACTGCTTCCAAAAGTATTTTTGAAGGATCAACATTCACATATAAGGCTCCTGACTGTGATGAAGAAGACTGTGAATTTCATGATTTATGTTTCCCCGAAGGTCTGTTTGAAGATGACAAGTGCATCGTATTGAGAAATGACGGAAAACATAAGCAGGAATGCAAAAAAGGTTATAAACTTAATAAATTAAATTTGGGATTTGTGATTTAGATGAAAAATGCTAGTAGCAATGATTCTAGTAAAAAGAATGCAGGTTATAAGGCTGCTGAATATGTAAAAGATGGAATGGTTTTAGGACTTGGTACAGGTTCAACAACCCATTATTTCATTGAAAAAGTAGGAATGAGAATAAAAGAAGAAGGAATTAATGTAATGGGAATTCCAACTTCATTTCAATCATTATTAATAGCTAAACAATGGAATATTCCAATAACTACATTAGAAGAACATGACATTGATTTGTCCGTTGATGGAGCAGATGAAGTCGATGCTGATTTCAATTTAATTAAAGGTGGAGGAGCTGCCCACACAAAGGAAAAAATAGTGGATTATGCAGCAAAAGAATTTATTGTTATTGTGGATGAATCCAAATGTGTCGATGCTCTAGGTGAGTTTCCGGTGCCTGTTGAAGTTTTGCCTGATGCTTCCCGTATGGTCATACAGACATTGGAGGATATGGGTGCTGAATGTGAAATCAGAATGGCTCAAAGAAAAGACGGTCCTGTAATAACAGACAACGGCAACTTTGTAATTGACGCCAAATTTGATGAAATAGAATCACCTTCACACCTGGAAATAGACTTGAATTCCATTCCGGGTGTTGTTGAAAACGGAATCTTTTCACAGATGGTCGATAAGGTTATTGTCGGAACACCTGAAGGTACAAAAGAATTATAGGTGATTTGATGCCAATTCCTTATGGAGGCCTTCCGGATTTAAGAGATATAGTCTATAAAATTGCATTGTTATTTGGGATTTTAATCGTAATCTATGGTGTTTTATGGCTTTTGGCTGAATTAAAAATAATTCCTACAATAATTTTTGCAATATTTCCTCAAATCGTACTGATTCTGATTGGAATATTTATAATTTACATTGCATATTCCCGCAGGAATATGTACTAATCTTATTTTTTTAAAAAAAGAAAAATTAAAAGAGATTAATTAATCTCTTCTATTTAATTGTTATTTTAGGTTTTACGGTTTTAGCAGCATAGTAACTGTTACCTGCAAATTTAACAATAGCGGTGTATTTACCTTTTTTAGTTAATTTGGTAATTTTCAAGGTTGCTTGTCCTTTGCTGTTGGTTTTTGCAGAGAATGTTTTACCTTTAACTTTAATTGTAACTTTAGCGTTTTTAATTACTTTACCTTTGTTGGTTTTTAAAGTTACAGTGTATTTTTTGGTTTTTACACTTGCTTTAAAGGTTTTAGCTTTAGCAGTTAATTTTGGAGCTGCTTTTTTAACTACAACAGTGACTTTTGAACTAGATTCTTTCAATTTGTCTTCACCTGCAAATTTAACGGTTGCAGTGTAGGTTTTAGGAGCTAAATTAGTTAATGCAATGCTTGCTTGACCTTTTGCATTGGTTACGTCTTTGTAGGTTTTACCGTTAATGACAAGGTATACTGTCTTATTAGCTAATACATTTTTATCAGCATCTTTTAATGTAATGACTACATTTTTAGCAACATTGTAAGTTTTTGTAACTTTAACTGCACTGATAGAAGTTGCATTTCTAATTACATTGATTTTTGCAGTTGCATTTGAACTTACGAAATAGCTTCTAGCATTATATGTGAAAGTTGCAGTGTTTTCACCATCTTTTGCAGTGACATCAAAGGATGCAATACCATTGGAATCTGTTGTAGCAGTGTAATTTTTATCATTTAATGTTAAAAGAACTTCTTCATTGTATATTGCACTTCCGGAACCGTCTTTCAAGGTTACGGTAATAGTTCCTTTGGTATTGGTAAGGTTAATGTCTTCAGCAACAAGTTGGGTATTGATATTGGTACTGTAAAGTCCAACTATGTTTGCTGCACTTTGGAATTTGGAATCTGCAAATGCGATGAATTCCCTGAATGTTGGTGGGAATGGGTAGTACATTGAAGTTGCAGGGTATTTGTTGGTTCCAATGGTTACATTGTAGTATCCTCCACCAAGCAGGAAGTGTAATCTTCCGGTACCTATGGTGTTGTTGAAGATAGCTTCATTTCCAGATCCGTATGCAGTAATAGCACTGATTTTATAATTGCTGATTGTGTTTTCGTAAACACTGTGGCCTTTGGAGTGCATAAGATAGATTCCTTCTTTTGCACCGCTGACTGTGTTGTTGTAGATAACTACGTTAGGTCCGGTTCCGTGTCTCACATCGATACCATGGTTAAAAGCATTTGTGATTGTGTTGCTCATGATGGTAGTGTTAGCTGAACCGAAGTTCATGATACCTGTTGTGTATACATCGTGGATGTTGTTGTTAGCTACAAGTCCGTTAGGTGAACTTCTTAAGAAAATACCCCAGGATGCGCCGGTAATATCCAAGTTTACAGCTGAGAATTTTTTGCTTTGTTCAATGTGTAATCCTACAGTTTTATATTCTTCAGTATTTGTTGTTGCTTTGGTGGTGTCATAACCAGGATACTGTGCAACAATATTTAAATCGCTGATTACTGCTCCGGTTGTGTTTACAACATATACTACTGCATATTCTCCTATTGCATATCCGCCGTTAGCGGTTGCATTTCTAATTTTTACAGGTATGTTTTCAGTGTTAAGGTTGTTGTATCCGATTAAGGTAGCGTTATTTCCGATAATTTTAATATTTTTATCAGTGTAAATGCAGATGTCATTAAATACTGCATCTTTTTCAAAGGATAATGAGTCTCCATCAGCCATTGAATCGATTACGCTTTGGATTTCAGTTCCGCTCATTTCACTGGTGACATTGTATGTAGTTCCTGTTGGGTTGACGATTGCTGAGTAATCAGGGTTTACTTTAACAGGGGTTGCAATGTCTGCAGTTTTGGTGTATGAAACATCACTGGATGAACTGTCGGTGTAGGTTCCAATTACATTGTCTGCAGTTTGGTAAGCGCTATTTGCCTGAGCTACATAGTAAACGAATGTAGGTGGGAAAGGCAAATTGTCTAAACTGAAGGTATTTTCTTCAATGTTGATGTCATAGTATCCTCCACCAAGTAAAATACCGATTCTGGATTTTTGTAAAATGTTATTGGAAAGAGTAATTTGACCTGATCCGTAACATGTGATAGAACTTGTAGTACAGTTAATAATGGTGTTTCCGCTTGCAGTGTGTCCTTTGGAGTGCATTAAGTATATACCTTCTTTGGAACCGATAACTGTGTTGTTTAAAATTTGAACATTAGGTCCGGTTCCGTGTCTTGCATCGATACCGTGGTTTTTAGCATTGACAACTTTGTTGTTTGCAATAAGGGTTCTTGCAGATCCGAAGTTTATAATACCAATTGCTTCTTGGTTTTGAACGGTATTGTCTATAATAGTTCCGTCAGCACAGGAATTTAAGTAAATACCCCAGTATCCTCCGGTAATTGTGGATTTTTCAATGGTTAAGTTTTTAGCCTGGGTTGCATAAACAGCTGCCTGTCCGTATGCAGGGTTCTGTCCGACAATGGTTAATCCGTTGATGACAACATTAGTATTGTTTATGAGATATAATGTTGCATAGTTTCCTATTCCGTATCCTCCGGCTTGTGTAGGAGTGATAACTTTATCAGGAGTAGTATTTTCGTTTGGATTTTCATATCCGATTAATGTTGCTCCGTTACCATTGATTGTAATGCTTTTGTCTACATATATACAAATGTCGTTATATGTTCCCTCTTCGAAGTTTAAAGTATCTCCATCGCTCATATTATTGATAGTATTTTGGATGGTTTGACTATCTGAATTAGCTTTAATGTCGTAGCTGGAAGATAACTTTGAATCTTCTGTACTTTGAATAATATCACTTACATCAGAGCTTTCCTGTAATCCTAATTCATCAGTTGTTGCAGCAATATCTGAAGCATCCTGTGCAAATACTGCTGATGAACTTAAGATTATTGCGAAAACTAATAATGTAGTTATAAACAAACTCTTTTTGTTCATATAATCATCTTTCTCCATTTTTTACATAATTGCTTATAGTTTTTTCCAACGATAAGCAATTAATTATAGTTTGTATTTTTTATTATTTATATTAATTTTTTATAACAATGTTAAGCTATTCAAATTGAGTTAATAACACATGTTTAATCATATTAGTTAATTTAAAAAACTTTATATTGTTTAACTGTCAATATAATAATAATTAATCAATATTAAATAAAATATAATTCGTAAGTTTTATATTTTTATTTTTGATTAACAGTAAATTGAGGGTTTATATATGAATAAAAAGATAATTATTCTTTTATTTGTATGTTTTACATGTTTATTGCTAATTTCAACAGTTAATGCAACTGATAAGTCCAATAATAATTTAACTTCACAAAGTAATTCCTATCAGGTTACAAATGAATTGTCCAACGATGATATACAGGTTATCTTTGACAATGCAAATGACGGGGATACAATTCAGTTTACTTCAAAAGAGTATAGAAATATATCTATTGTAGTGGATAAGAAGTTGAATGTTATTTCCAGTGCTCACAGCAAGGTTTATGCTTCCGATAGCGTTACCAGCAAAGCTCAGGAATTAGGAATAGACAAAACTTTCGGTTTTTACTTCACACGCAATAGTGTCGGAAGCGTCTTGTCAGGAATAACTATCACATCCAATTTCAATGATTATGGTGTTATTGTTGATTCATCAGACAATACGACAGTTAAAAATAATGTCATCACTGGTGGAAACAAAGCAGGAGTTCTTATTAAGGATTCAAAGTATGTGACTGTAAGTTTTAACTCAATTTCAAAATCAACAGGTGATGGGCTCCAGCTCAAGGATGTTGGATTCAGTACAATTAGAAACAATACAATATCTTATAATCAAAGGTCCGGAATCGAGACCTCAAATATAGATAACAACACTATTGTTTATAATGATATCCATCACAATGTGTTGAACGGAATAACTCTGCAAAATAAATCTTATGGGAATACAATTAAGCACAACAATGCTTATGAGAATCTTAATGGAATTTTCATCAATTCTACCTCAACATATGATGTAATCAATGCAAATTCATTTACAAGCAATCGTAAAAACCCTTCAATCAAAGAAACAGGGGGAGTTTACGAGACAGGAAACGGACTCCTATTTGGTTCAGGATTCATAACCAAAAAGGAAAATACTCCGGGAAGACTTGAAGTCAAATACAATGTTTTGGCCCATAATGAGATGTATCAGGCCAAAAACAATCCTGAATTGCCTGTATTCAAATTAGGTGACAACTGGTTTGATTCAACAGATGATTCAAATACCTTTGTATGCCCTATGCTTCTTGCAGGTATTATGAAACTGGGAACCGTATCTGTTAAAAACGGTATTGGTCTTCAGATGTATGATACAAAAGGTGAAGCGGTAAAGGAATTCGGAACATTTGACACAAAAGTCAACATTGACGGAAATCAGTATTCTGCTAAATTTGTAAATGGTAAGGCTACTATTGATGCAAACTTGGATCCTGACAAGGAGTATGATATTGAAGTAATGGTTGGAGGGGAGCCTGTAAAATATAAGTATAAAGCAGCCTCCGGTGAAAAAGATGATAACCAGGACTCCACATCTTCAGATTCAACTGATGGTATTATGGGAGCAGACGGTTCCAGTTCACAGACTTCAACCGATTCAGTAACTGGTGGAACAGCAAAAGGAAATGGAAACCAACAGAATGGTACTTCCAATAGTGCACATTTCTCCAGCAACAAAAATTCTGGAGTTTATGGTACAAATGCCTCAGGGACACGTCAGGACTCATCAGATAATGGGCAGGATGTTCAAACCGATGGGGATTTGAATGCTGGTGATGCCAGTGAAGGTGAAGTATCCCAGGAAGGTAAAGCATATGAAGTAGTTCCTCCAAGTAAAATCTCAAAAGAAGTTACAGATACATCAGGCCTTGTTGTATTGAGTATCGTTTCTTTGATGGGATGTTTAATATATGGATACAGACGAAAAAGTGATTTAGATTAAAAAATTTACTTTTCTTTTTTTCTTTTATTTTATTAACTTGTTTTAACAAATATCTTTTCGATGACAGTAAAATCTTATTCTTTAAAATTAGATACCAACAAACAATTTGAAATTATTGATATCACATCAAGGATTAATGAATTGATTGACATTAACGAGGGAATTATATCTATTTTTTCAAGGCATTCCACTTCAGCCATTGTTGTCAATGAAAATGAAAAAGGATTATTGGCTGATTTTGAATTTACCCTTGAAAATCTGATTACTGATAAATATTCATATTCTCATGATAGAATTGACCATAATGCAAGGTCTCATATGAAATCATTTTTGCTTTCATCAAGCGAATCACTGCCTGTCAAAAATCAGAAACTGGATTTGGGAACTTGGCAATCAGTATTTTTCGTTGAATTAGATGGACCAAGACGTTCAAGAACAATAACTTTGACAATGGTTGGTGAATAATTGAAGCGATGGACAATAATTTTAATAGCTATTATAATTATATTGCTGATTTTTATCCTTGTTTTCTATAATTATGATGGTTCTCATGTTGTAAACAATTATTCCCAGATGGAAACAGACATGAGAAAATTATGGTATTGAAAAAGAATTTAGTTGATAAATTCAATTTCAAATGCAATAACAGGATATTCTAAAGTAAAGTTGGTTATTACTTCAGGTGATACCTCACCAAAGAACCCTTTAACAGATCCTTTTTCAGCTGAACCGGTTACATCAGCAGCTCTTCCTGGAATAAATGTTTTGTTTTCACTGTCAGATATTTCCATGGAATATCCTAAGTTGGATAAAACACTTGTTACAACTGATTTGATTTCAGTGAAGTTTGCAGTTGAGTGACAGATTAATCCTGCTAGCTTTTTGGAAGTAACGGTTTTGTTTTCTTTGGAATCATCCAAGTATAGGACATCACCAATCTCAAATATTTTTTGAGGCAGGTCCTCATGTTTGTTGTCTTCTAAAAATTCCATCAAGGAATTAATCAGGCTGGTTCTAATCATTGTTCTGTCGATTGTGATTGGTCTTGCAACCTGAACGTGAGGTTCTTCTTTTTGATTCATTTTTTCATAATGAGCTTCCTCATTTGTAAGCATTAAACTCATCACTTCCTGGAATCCTAAACTGATCATAATTTCACGGATTATGCTTTCGGATTTAAACCAGTCATTCTCATAAGCTACGGTGTTGATGTCCGGAAGTTCGGCTTCAACACTGTTAATGTGATATTGCACTGCGATATTTTCGACAATGTCAACTTCATGAAGAATATCTACTCTGTAAGCCGGAATGATTGCTTTAACTTCATTGTCATCAATAATTTCCGCATCAAAACGTGCTTTTAGTAGCAGTTCCTTAATGTCCTGTGCAGTTAATGATGTTCCTCCAATTAAGCTGTTTGCAGTATCTACATGAACGTTCATTTCCTGAGGAGTTAAGTCAGGTGTTTTGATGGTTTTGTCTTCATATCTGACTTCCATGCTTTTGATTTGACCTCCAACTTCTGCAAATGATGAACAGATGATGTTCAATGATTGATTAACTGCTCTTTCATCAGTACCGGTTACATCAACAATAATGTTGTGTGTGTCTTCTTTAATTTTGGTTAACTCTCCGTTAATTATTGGAGGCATGGATAATACATTATCGTTTTTATCAAGAATTAATGGATATTTTTCGAAATCTTCAATAAGGTGTGCATAGTCAACACCCTTTTCATGGTCGGTTAATATTGCATCAGGAGTCATTTCAACATCTTTTTCTAATGGAACAAATGCATTTACATCTTTTGGTGTTGCAATGTATTTGAATGGAGCTTCAACCACATCGGCATTGTGAATACCGATAGCTACTTTTTTCCTGTCCCTTCCAATTACCCAGTGGAGGTTTTCTTGAAATTCCATTATGTATTTGAGTTTGTCACCAGTAAAATCAACATTATCGATTTTAGCAAATCCTATGTATGGTCTGATGGCAGCAACATCTTTGTCAACTGTCACATATTCTCCTGAATCTTCAACTTTATAATCCGGAAAACCAATTTCCTGACCGATAAACCCTTTAAAAGATCTAGCTACTCCTTCAACAGACAAATTGTCCGGTCTGTTAGGGAAGAATTCAACCTTGATTTCTTCATCGTCATAGTCTTCGATATCACTTGACATCATAGGTAAAGTGTCTATTAATTCGTCTTTTTCCATATCTATTCCTAAATCTTTTAAATCTTGATATTTAAATGTAATAACTGGCATTTAATAACTCCATTGCTTATTTTTATAATCCATAAATTAAAATGAAAACTAGAGATTCAATTACGAAGTGTAATGCTCTATGTTCGAGTTCTCCCATATTTCTTATCAGTATTGTATGGGATACATCTATAAAGAAATGAATAAGGGCTGCTTCAATTCCGATAACCGGATTGAGGAAAAATATTGACAGGACAATAAAATGGAATCCTGCTTCCATTATTTCATGTGCTAACCATGTTTGCCATGTTGTTTTGGTAGTCTGCTGAATTAACCCGCCCAAAAGTATGTAAAAGTTATTCAGAACTTTCCACATTAATTGTGTGTGCAGTATATCGCTTAAAGCCAATACAATAGCAACATAAAACCATATTAAGTTCATTTTTTCACAGTCCTTCTATTAGATTGATAATATTAATAATTTGATTTTTTAATATAATATAGTTAACTATTTTTTCATTTTTCTTGCTAAGTAAATTTGTTTTTGCTTCTTAAAATTGTTGTAACTGCGTAATATTGCTTTAATTTAGTACTAAGTAATTTATATATTATTAAAATTAAAATTTTATCTGGTGTATTGGTTATGGTGGATTTTAGAAATTTTTTAAAATTAAAAAATATTCTCAGTAGGTTAAATCCAATTCCTGCATTTCCTTTTGGTGATGAAGAGGAGGTCATTGTAAAGTCTCAGTCTCAGGAGGAATTGTTGAAATCAGTTATTAAAAAATATCCTCAATTTAAGAGAATAATTATGATTTCAATTTATCATTTAATTAATACGCAAAATGTCGAAAAAGAATATTTGACTGTTCTAACCAAAGATTTAAGATTAATTGCAGATTTGATTGAAGGGGAAAGGGATAAAGTTTCTGTTCCTAAAAATGTTAAAGAGGAATCCAAAAAAGGGAATGTATTAGTAATATGTCACAATCATTTTCATGGTGCTATTATTTTCTCGTTGATTGATTTTAAAAACGTGCTGTGCTCTAAAATTAAGTTTTCCGTAATTGTTTCTAATGGCAATATTGGAATTTTAGTAAATGAGTTCAGCAGTTTTGATGAAAAATATTTAAAATCATTGAAAATTGAATTAAAAGATTATATTGGTTATGTCATGTTTACTTTCATTATCAATAATGATGAAGCTATTGAAAAATTAGATAATTCTAATTTGGATGATGAATTATACTCTATTGAATATCAAAACTTATTTGACAGGTTCATTGCTAAAAATAATCTGAAGTTTATTGATGAATTTAATTTAAGAATGAAAATATAATTTATATTATTTATATATTAATTTTTAAGGAGGATACGATGTCTGAAATAATGGAAAAATTTGACGGAGGATTAGGTTTAATTGATATAGATATTCTTTTAATATTATATCGTAAAGAAAGGATATCTCTTGAAACTCGTGAAAGTTATGAATCTTATCTTAAAAATGATTTTCCTAATGAATATGCCAGTTTTTTAAAATATAAAAAAATGGTTGAGAAAAGAACACCTAATTTGAAACAAATATATTTTGACTGGTTAGACGGAAAAATCGATGAATTGGATTTTTCATTATTTTCCTATAAAAGTTAATTTCTTTTTTCAGTTTTTCTTTGTTAATACTTGATTTTTTTTGATGAATTAATTGGATGTGTGGAAAAAGGATTATTCCTGATTTAAATTGTTTGAATTATATAATGATTAAATCCATTTTCATTTTTTCATAATTACTTTTTTAAATAATAAACAATATAATTAATAATATTATTTTTACTTTACTTATTAGGAGAAAATATATGTCAAACGAAGAAATTCCTAAAGACTATGATTTTAAAAAAGAAAAAGAATGGGAGAAGAAATGGGAAGATGAAAACATCTACAAATATATTGGAGATGGTTCTCGTCCTAGATATGTTATTGACACTCCCCCACCATACCCAACAGGATCAATCCACTTAGGTCACGTCCTCAATTGGGTTTATATTGATATGAATGCAAGATACAGAAGACAAAAAGGTCACGATGTGCTGTTCACCCAAGGATGGGACTGTCACGGTCTTCCAACAGAAGTTAAAGTTGAAGAAACTCACAATATCAGCAAGAATGATGTTTCAAGAGCACAGTTTAGAAAATATTGTGTCGATTTAACTACTGACAACATTGCAAAAATGAAATCACAGATGAGAGCAATGGGTTATTCACAGGACTGGACCCGTGAGTTTGTAACCATGACCCCAGAGTACATGAGAAAAACCCAATATTCATTTTTAAAAATGTATGATGAAGGCTTGATTTATCAGGGAATTCACCCTGTAAACTGGTGTCCTCGCTGTCAGACAGCTATTGCATTTGCAGAGGTGGAATACTCTGACAATACCACATTTTTAAATTATGTTAATTTCCCTCCTGCAGTTGAAGATTCCTATGATGATATTGCATCTTCACAGGCTTCAGGAAAACAGGCTGATCCTAAAACCGAAGGTATTTTGATTGCAACTACCCGTCCGGAATTAATGTCTGCCTGTGTGGCTGTTGTAATTCACCCTGAAGATGAAAGATACACTCATCTTTTAGGAAAATATGTTGAAGTGCCTTTATCTCACCAAAAAGTTAAAATCATTGCAGATGAAGAGGTAGACCCTGAATTCGGTACAGGTGCAGTAATGATTTGTACCTTTGGGGATAAAACTGACGTAAGCTGGGTACAGAAATATGACCTTGAAATCATCAATGCAATCGATGAAACAGGTACATTAACAGCAGCTGCCGGAAGATATGAAGGAATGGACTTGCAGACCTGTAAAAAACAGACTATTGAAGATTTGGACAGTGAAGGTTACTTATTAAAACAGGAACAGGTCGACCAGAATGTAGGCCAATGCTGGAGATGTAAAACTCCTATTGAAATTCTTGTTAAAAAGCAATGGTTTGTAGCAGTTAGAGATTTAATCGAAAAAACCAAAGTCGCTGCAGACGAAATGAAATGGGTTCCTGAACACATGAAATCTCGTATGGTAAACTGGGCGGATTCCATGGAGTGGGACTGGTGTATTTCAAGACAAAGAATATTCGCTACACCAATACCTGTATGGTACTGTAAAGACTGCGGAAAAGTTATTTTACCTGACCCTGAAGATTTACCGATTGACCCAACAGTCGATAAGCCAAAACATGTATGTGAATGCGGCTGTGAAGAGTTCATAGGTGAAGAGGATGTTCTTGATACATGGATGGATTCATCAATATCTCCGTTATCCATTGCAGGATGGCCTGATGAAGACTACATTAATCATTTCCCATCAGATATTCGTCCGCAAGGACACGACATCATCCGTACATGGGCATTTTATACAACCCTTAGATGCCTTGCATTAACAGGTCAAAAACCGTTCAGTGACATTGTAATCAACGGTATGGTATTCGGTGAAGACGGAAACAAGATGAGTAAGTCAAGACCGGAATTCGTAGTCGGACCTGAAGAGGTAATCGAGCAGTACGGTGCAGATTCACTAAGAACATGGGCCGCTAACAGCGTTCCTGGATCAGATGTAATATTTGACTGGAAAGACATCAAACACGGATACAGATTCCTCAGAAAATTCTGGAATGCGTTCAGATTCATCAGCATGCAGATTTTTGATGAGGAAGTAACATATGATGAAGTTAAAGATAATTTAGGTCCAATTGATTTATGGATTTTATCCAAGTTAAACAACCTGAACAAAACTGTTGACAAGGCATTTGCAGACTATAACTTTGCAGATACAATAACCTCAATCGAAAGGTTCTTCTGGCATGATTTCTGCGATGAATACATCGAAGCTGTAAAATACAGATTATACACAGATGTATCTGACGAATCAAGAAAAGCCGCAAAATATACCTTAAAAACAGTTGTGGAAACATCATTAAAATTGTTGGCTCCAATAGCACCATTCTTCACAGAAGAAGTTTACCAATACTTCTCAGACGAATCAATCCATACAACATTATGGCCGGAAGTTCATGAAGAATTGATCAGTGAAGATATGGAAACTAAAGGAGAAACTACAGTTGAGTTAATAGATGAAGTAAGAAGATTCAAATCAGCATCAAAAATCCCATTGAATGCAGAACTTTCAGAAGTAAATGTATACACATCTGATGAGGATTTAGTTGAAATATTCAATGAATTTGATGATGATTTAAAAGGAACTCTTAAAATCAATAATTTAGCTATCAGCTCAGGAAAACCTGAAGTTCATGAAAAAATCATAGAAGTGGAACCTGACATGTCCCAAATAGGACCTACATTCAAAGGAGATGCCGGAAAAATCATCGGTTATCTTAAATCCACTGACATTTCAGAAATTGGTTCTGCTTTGGATGAAAACCATGAACTCACAATAGGTGATATTGTAGTTCCAGAAGATATGTTGAATATCAAAAAGGAGATTGTAGGTGCATCAGGTAAGAAAGTTGACATCTTACAGTCTGAAAACTTAGATATGATTGTAGAAGTAATAAGATAATTACTTCTTTCAATTACTTTTTTTTAATTTTGGATAATTGATTATTATGAAAGCAACAGAATTGCACAATGAAATCAAAGAAAAATTAAAGGATTATCCGATTGAATATCTTAGAAATAAAGTTACTGATGAGCGATACAAAGATCCTCTCACCAAACAACTTGCCAAATATAACTCAGAAACCTGGGATGAAATATTTGCGTTAGAAATCTCTGATGACTATGACATAAAAGACAGAGTAGTTGAAAATATAAAAAGTGATATAGATTTCTATTTTGACACCTATGCCGGAGGAGATAAGGAAACCAGGGAATTTACAAAATACATCTCACTTTATCTGGCACTGATGGCCAAAAAACCTCTGCATCCATATGGAGAAAATCCTACAAAAGACCAGGTCTTTTTGGAAAATGGGGAATACAAATGCAAAACTAGAATTATGAGCATCAAAGACGAAAATTCCCTATGCCGTTATTGTGTTTGTAAAAATGCAGGCTATTCATTTGGTTTTTAATGAATTTACATGACTTAAATGATAATATCAATCAATATCATTTTCAATTTTTTTAATAACTCTTGCAGGAACTCCAACAGCAAGGGAATTTTCCGGAATGTCTTTTGTCACAACCGCACCTGCACCAACAACAACATTGTTTCCGATTGTCACTCCCGGAAGAACGGTCACATTAGCACCTAACCAGACATCATTGCCAATTCTAATTTCACTGGCCTGGCCTAAATGTTCACGTCTTTTTTTAGGAGACAGGGGATGGCCAACAGTTGTGATAGTGGTATTTGGACCAATCATCACATTATCTCCAATATAAACCTCTTTAATATCAAGAATGGTCAAATTAAAGTTTCCAGTAAAATTATTGCCTATGAAAATGTTTTTACCGTTATCAAAACAGAATCTTTTAGCTATCCATACCTTTTCACCAACAGAACCTAAAATTTCACTTAAAACTTCATGCTGTTTGTCTAAATCATCTTCGGCAATTGAATTGAATATATTTGCATTTTCAATTGCATGCAGTTTCATCATTGATATTTCTTCATCATCATAACAGTATTCAAGTCCGGCAAGCATTTTGTCCATTTCTTTCATAGGTAAGTATTTAATTTATTTGAATTAAAAATATTATTGATAAAATGATTCTTAAGGTAAAAAATATTTCTGAAATTGGGGGGACTGTCAAAGCACCACCGTCCAAAAGCTATTCTCACAGAGCAGTAATTCTAGCATCACTTGCTAAAGGAACTTCAAAACTTTATGACATGTTATATTCTGAAGATACATTGGCTTCAATCAGAGTATGTAAAGCATTGGGAGCTGAAATAAACAAAAAAGATAATTATCTGGAAGTTATAGGAACTGGGGGTAAACTTCATAATTCCTCTGAAAATCCAATTGATTTGGCAAATTCCGGCACTACCTTAAGACTTATGACAAGCGTTTCTGCATTGTCTGACAATGACGTTACATTAACCGGTGATGATTCTTTAAAAACCCGTCCGATGGGACTTCTGATGGGAGCTCTGCATCCTTTGGGTGTTGTAACAGAATCATTGAATGATAATGATAAGGCACCTATTTCAATAAAACCTGGATATGTGGGCGGTGAAACCAATATCATGGGAAATGTCAGCTCACAGTTTATATCATCAATTCTAATTTCATCACCTCTGTCTGAGGAGGGTGTAAAACTATATGTGCTTCCTGAATTTAAATCAAAGCCGTATGTCAACATGACATTGGATATAATGAGGAAATTCGGCGTTAAAACATTAAGCGGATATTATCTTAAGCATGAATCCTGCGATAAGGACCATCAAAGCTGCAGAATTGATGAATTTGTAGTAAGAAAACAGGATTATATTGCATGCGACTATACTGTTGAGGGAGACTATTCCTCTGCATCATATCTTCTGGCACTGATAGCAATCAACGGCGGCAAAGCTGTTGTAAGGAATCTGTTTAGAGATTCCAAACAGGGTGACAAATTCATCCTTGACATTCTTCAGCATATGGGTGCTACCGTAATTAGAGGGGAAGATTATGTTGAAATCGCCTCCAGCGGTGATTTAAAAGCAATTGATGTTAATCTCTCAAATGCTCCTGATTTGCTCATAACAGTTGCAGTTCTGGCCGCAATGGCTGAAGGAACAACAAATATTCGCGGTGTTGCCCATGCAAGAGTAAAAGAAACTGACAGAATCGATACCACCTGCAGGGAACTTGAGAAATTGGGATGCAAAATCGAAGAGCATGAGGATGGTATGAGCATTACCGGCGGTGTAAAATCAGGTACTGTAGACTCCCATGGAGACCACAGGCTGGCGATGGCATTCAGTCTAATTGGCCTTAAGCATGACATTGAAATAACAAACGGCGAAGTATTTGATGTATCATTCCCGAATTTTATAGAAGCTATGGCAGAACTTGGATTTGAACTGGAGTTAAAAGATGAATAAGGAAGAACGAGTAATTGAACTTATAAATCAGCTTGAAAATACATTTGAGATAAGAACATTTCTAGACCATGATCCGTATAAAGTATTGGTCAGGACAATATTGTCCCAAAGGACAAGGGATGAAAACACAGACCAGGCCACCAACAATCTGTTTGAAAAATATCCTGATATTTATGCAGTTGTAGATGCTCCAATCGATGATGTCAAGGAACTGATAAAACCTGCGGGTTTTTATAATGTCAAGGCGGCACGTATTCAGGAAGTCTCACAGATTCTGATTGACCAGTACGGAGGTGAAGTTCCGGATACTGTCGATGAGCTTGTAAAGCTTCCGGGTGTTGGAAGAAAAACCGCAAACTGCGTAATGGTGTTTGCATTTGAGCTTCCGGCAATACCTGTTGACACTCACGTTCACAGAATCTCAAACCGTTTGGGTCTTGTGGATACTAAAGATCCCGAAGAGACTGAAGTGGAACTTTGCAAAATCGCTCCTGAGGATTTGTGGATTAAGCTGAATGATTTGATGGTTCAGTTTGGCCAGAACATATGCAAGCCAATCGGTCCTCAGTGTGAAATCTGTCCTTGCACTGAAATCTGTGACTATTACAGTGAAAATATCTGATTTTTAAGGTGTTTTAACATGGAGTCTGTTGAATCTAAAATAAACATTAACGGCATTAACATATCAGTAAAGCAGGCAGGAACAGGTCCGGACATGATTTTAATTCATGGGATTTTCGCCACAAAAGAAATTATGAATCCTTTATATGAGGAAATCTTATGGCTAAAGCAATAGCACCAATACCATCATTAAAAGGAAAAGACACTAAAAAATTTTTAGAAGAAATGAAAAGGCCAAATAAAATGATTGAAAATAAAATTAAAGACAGGATTAAAAATGGTAGGCATGTTGATTTCTTTTAATTACTAGTTTATTTTTTTTGCATTTTATTTTTCCAATTTTTTCCAAAACATTTATAAAGTAAAACATTGTTATATAACAATAGTTATTATAACGAATGTTATATTAACTTTTAATATAACCCTTTTAATATACCAGTAAAACCAATTAAATAATATAGGAGAAAAAAACATGGCAAATATACCTGAATTAAAAAGAGGAGTGCTCGAAAGTATCACTGATGCTATCGGAAACACTCCAATCGTAAGATTAAACAATTTAACAAAAGATATGCAAGCAGAAGTAGATGTAAAAATTGAATCATTCAATCCAACTGGAAGTGTAAAGGACAGAGTTGCAGTTGCAATGATTGAAGATGCAGAAGAAAAAGGTCTTTTAAAACCTGGTGCAACAATAATCGAGCCGACAAGCGGAAACACTGGTATTGGACTTGCTTTTGCGGCTGCTGCAAAAGGCTATAAATTAATATTGACCATGCCTGACACCATGTCCATTGAAAGAAGAAAATTCCTAAGCGTTTTAGGAGCTGAACTGGTACTGACACCAGGTGCTGACGGAATGGGAGGAGCTATTGCAAAGGCTAATGAGCTCAACGAAGAAACTGAAGGCTCCATCATTTTAGGCCAGTTTGACAATCCTGCAAACGTTAAAATCCACTCAGAAACAACCGCTCAGGAAATCTTAAGAGACACTGAAGGAAAAGTTGACATTGTCATCGGAGGTGTAGGTACCGGCGGAACAATCACTGGAATCGGTAAAGTTTTAAAAGAGGAAGTTCCTGGCGTTAAAATCGTTGCGGTCGAACCGAAAGACTCTCAAACTTTAGGTAAAGGTGAAAAAGGACCACACAAAATCCAGGGTATTGGTGCAGGATTCGTACCGTCCATTTATGATGCGGATGTCATCGACGAGATTATTCCTGTTGCAAACGAGGACGCTGGAAACACTTTACTTGCCCTTGCAAAAGAGGAAGGTATTTTTTCCGGTATCTCATCAGGAGCTGCAACCTGGGCTGCACTGGATTTAGCTAAAAAAGAAGAAAACAAAGGTAAAAGAATAATAGCAATTTTACCTGATAACGGTGAAAGATATCTCTCCGTAGACTGGTTATTTGATTAAGAATAACTATTTATACTATATGTTATATTATATAATATTATAAAACTTGGAGAATTCAAATGTTTGATGGTTTAAGAAGTGAGATTCAGGCTGTAAAAGATAAAGACCCTGCAGCACGTTCCACACTGGAAATATTTTTGTGCTATCCTGGTTTTTATGCATTAATATTCCATAGGGTAAGTCATTGGCTGTGGAATCATTCTCTTAAACTTCTTGCACGTATGAATTCAAATTTAGCCAGATTTATAACTGGAATTGAAATTCATCCGGGCGCAACATTTGGAAAAAGAGTTTTCATTGATCATGGGATGGGTGTTGTTGTTGGTGAAACAGCAATTGTTGGCGATGATGTGCTGATATATCAGGGAGTAATTCTCGGAGGTACCAGTACTGAAAAAACAAAAAGACATCCTACCATTGAAGATGGAGTAATTATTGGAGCTGGCGCCAAGGTAATGGGAAACATTACAATAGGCAAGTATTCCAAAATAGGTACGGGGGCGGTTGTTTTAAAGGATGTTCCTCCGGAATCAACCTGTGTTGGAGTTCCCGGTCGTATAGTCAAGCATAAAGGAGTGCGTAAGAAAGTCGATCTTGACCACGACAAGCTCCCGGACCCTGTTGCCGATGCATTCAGGACAATTGAAAAACATCTTCAGGATAATGACAAGCGCTTTGAAATCTTATTTGACAAGCATGAAATATGTCTGGCAGAAGATATCAGGGATGAACAACAGGATTTAGAGGATTTGTTTAAAAAATAGAAGGGATTTTTATGAAACCACCTTGTGAAATCGTAGTATGGTATGTAATACCTGCAATCAGATCAGAACTAGCAAAAGAACTATTGAATTTGGGAATGAAGCAGAAAGATGTTTCTGAACTTATGGATATAACTCAACCTGCAGTTTCCCAGTACATTACAGATAAAAGAGGCAGCGGAATAAAACTGGATGATGATGTAAGAGGCATGATTAAGGAATTCGCACGCCAATTGTCTGAAGGTGAAGCAACTAAAGCGGATTTGATACCAAGAACCTGCAAAATATGCAAAAATGTAAGAGCTATCGATGTTTTGGAACAGCTCAACATTGACAAGTCTGAACTTGGTGAAGACTGTGAAAGTTGCATTGGTTCTGAACTGGAAGCTAAGTAATTTTGTAAAATATTGGAAAATATAGTAAACTATTTAAACTATTAATTACCAATATTTTATTATCCTATTAATTTTAGTGGCAAGTTTACCGAGTGGCTTAGGTGTGTGGCTGCAGACCATAATACGGGGGTTCAAATCCCTCACTTGCCTTTTACAATTACTATTTTTTGAGGTTATTTTTTATGGAAATTTATTCAACTTTATCTCGCAGTAAAGAGAATTTTGTGACTATTAACGATAACAGAGTTAACTTATTTGTATGCGGTCCTACCGTTTACGATGATGCTCACATTGGGCATGGTAGAACCTACATATCTTTTGATACAATAAAAAGATACTTGGAATACAAAGGATATGCCGTATTCTACATTCAAAATGTCACCGATGTGGATGATAAAATTATTAACCGTTCAAAAGAAAGCGGAATTCCGGCAGATGTACTGGCCCGCAAATTTGAAAAAAGATATCGTGAAGACATGCACAGATTAAATGTTGACGGTGTTAATCTATTTGCAAGAGCTACAGATCACATGCCTGAAATCATAGACCAAATCCAAAGGTTAATTGATAAGGGATTTGCATATGAAACCGATGACGGTGTTTACTTTGAAATAGATACATTTGAAGAATTTGGAAAACTTTCAAACAGAAATGTTGAAGAGCTGGAATCTCATCGTGAAATCGCAGAAACTTCCAAGAAAAATCAGCAGGACTTTGCGCTCTGGAAAAAACGTGAAGGAGTTGATGAACCAACCTGGCCGTCTCCA
Organism: Methanobrevibacter sp.; assembly: GCF_015062935.1. Taxonomy (NCBI): domain Archaea; kingdom Methanobacteriati; phylum Methanobacteriota; class Methanobacteria; order Methanobacteriales; family Methanobacteriaceae; genus Methanobrevibacter; species Methanobrevibacter sp. Next base: position 26,913 of record NZ_SUTM01000017.1, read on the forward strand.
TGGGGTGATGGAAGACCTGGATGGCACATTGAAGATACTGCAATTACCGAATACTACTTCGGAGAACAGTATGATGTGCACGGCGGCGGATTGGACTTGATTTTCCCTCACCACGAAGCGGAAATCACACAAATGGAAGCTGTCAGCGGAAAATCACCGATGGTAAGATACTGGTTACATACAGGATTTTTAAATGTTAACGGAGAAAAGATGTCAAAATCACTCCATAACTTCATTACAATCCGTGAACTGCTTGAAACCTATGAACCGGATACATTCAGATTCTTTGTACTGTCCACTCACTACAGAAGCCCTATAGACTTTTCAAAAGATTCACTTCACCAGTCTGAAAAAAGTCTTGAGAGAATCAGAAAATACTATGAACAGTTGGATGTTGAAGTTGATGACGGAGAATATGAATTCGATGCACTGACTCCTCACAAAAAAGAGTTCTTTGACAGTATGGATGATGATTTTAACACTCCAAAAGCCATTGCTGCAATATTCGGTTTGATTAATGACACCAAAAACGATTTAAGTGATTATTCAGATGAGGATAAAAAAGCTATCAAAGCATTCCTTGATGATGCCGCTCATATTTTGGGTGTTAGCTTTGAGATTGAAGAGGTTTCTGCAGGATCTGACGATTTGCTTAACTTAATTTCAGAAGTTAGATCAGAGTTAAGAGCCAACAAGCAATATGACTTATCAGATAAAATTCGTGATAACCTGCAGGCATTAGGTTATGAAATCAATGACTAAAGGGAATTATTCTCTTTATTTTTCTTATTTTTTTGTGTACTTGCTTTATTTTTGATAACATTTTGGCGATAAAAATTGATTGTATTATTTTTTGTATATGTGCAATATTGTCAATTTTTGATTGAGCCTATTCAAGTTTTTATTGAGCATTATTTAATTAGATTTATGGATTAAATTTGAATTAGTTTTTTTATTTATTATATTTTAATTTTTTTCTTTTTTGAGATTTTTAATTTTTTTTATCAAAGTTTTTTTTCAAAATATAACAATGTTTATATACTAAAAATAACAGATGTTATGTCTGTATAACATAAGTTATAATTTATTTTTTGTAGTTGTTATTTAGGCATACAAAACATTTATATATAAAAAATAACTATTGTTATATAGTAAATATAACACGTGATATATTTTACAGAAAATCAAAAATTAAGGTGATTATTAATGACAAATAACAAAAATTACGGATTAGCAACATTAGGTGTACGCGCAGGACAACAACCAGACCCCGTAACAGGGGCACAGGCAGTTCCAATTTATCAGACCACTTCATACGTATTCAAAGACTCAGATGAAGCTGCTAGGAGATTCGCCCTTCAAGAGTTTGGACAAATCTACTCCAGACTAACCAATCCTACCAGTGATGTATTTGAAGCAAGAATAGCTGCTATCGAAGGTGGAAACTCTGGAATTTCAACTGCAAGCGGTCTTGCAGCAATTACATATGCAATTTTGAATGTAACCGAACCTGGAGACAACATAGTTTCAGCAGACAACCTCTACGGTGGAACTTATCAATTATTTAATTACACTTTCAAAGATCTCGCAAGAGATGTAAAATTTGTTGACTCTCAGGATTTGGATGCTTTTGAAGCAGCAATTGATGAAAAAACCAGAGCAATATATGTTGAATCAATCGGAAACCCAAAACTTGATGTTCCGGACTTTGAAGCACTTGCAGAAATTGCACATTCACACGACATTCCATTGATTGTAGACAATACCGTCGGTGTAGGATTAGTCAGACCACTGGAACATGGTGCAGATGTCATTGCAGCATCAGCAACCAAATATGTCGGCGGACACGGTACTGCAATCGGAGGATACATCGTAGATTCAGGTAAATTCAACTGGGGAAACGGCAAGTTTGCAAACTTCACCAAACCTGACCCAAGTTACCATGGACTCGTATTCTGGGATGCATTCGGTGACGTTCCTGAACTCGGAAATCTCGCTTTTACTGTAAGAATCAGAGCAAGACTTTTAAGAGACCTTGGAGCAACACAGGCGCCAGTGCACAGCTTCATATTCCTGCAGGGACTTGAAAGCCTTGATGTCAGAGTAAAAAGACACTCAGAAAATGCACTTAAAGTGGCTAAATTCCTCGAATCCCACCCTAAAGTAAAATGGGTAAACTATCCAGGACTCGAATCCCACCCAACATATGAAATCAACAAGAAATACCTGAAAGACAATTTTGCAGGAATTTTAGGATTCGGTGTTGAAGGCGGAGAGGAAGCCGGAAGAAAAGTAATTGAAAAATTAGAACTGTTCTCAATACTTGCAAACATCGGTGATGCAAAAAGTCTCGCAATCCACCCTGCAAGTACAACCCATCAGCAATTAAGCAGGGAAGAACAGGAAGCTACAGGAGTAACTCCTGACTTCATCAGACTTTCCATTGGTCTTGAAGATGTTGATGATTTAATCGAAGACCTCGCTCAGGCATTAGATAGTATTTAAATTACTATCTAATAATTTTAAATTTATTAAAGTTTTTACCATAAAAAAGACAATTGGGAGATAATGAAATGTATTTGGACAACTCAGCAACTACACAAGTTAGCGAAGAAGTTTTTGAAGAAATGAAACCATATTTCATTGAAGAGTATGGAAATCCTTCCACTCTTTATGGAATTGGTCGTGAATCTAAAAAAGCATTAGATCAAGCCCGCCAAAGAGTGGCTGATGCAATTAATGCAAAACCTGAAGAAATAATCTTCACCAGCGGAGGTTCAGAATCTGATAATTTGGCAATCAAAGGTATTGCCTTTAAATTAGCTAAAAAAGGTAAACATATTATCACAACTAATATTGAACATCCTGCTGTTAAAAATACTTTAGGATTTTTGGAATCCCTTGATTTCAAAGTAACCTATCTGCCGGTCAATGAAGATGGTATAATCAGTATTGAAGATTTAAAAGATGCAATAACTGATGAAACAATCCTGATAACCATTATGCACGCTAACAATGAACTTGGTACTATTCAGCCAATTGAAGAAATTGGAAAGATTGCACGTGAGAAAAAAATCAAGTTCCACACAGATGCCGTTCAAAGTTTCGGTAAAATTGAAGTGGATGTTGAAAAATTGAATGTCGATTTGCTTTCATTATCTTCTCATAAAATCAACGGTCCAAAAGGTGTTGGAGCATTATACATCAAGAAAGGAACTCGCGTTGTACCTCTTATTCATGGAGGCGGTCAGGAAAAAGGAATCAGATCAGGAACTGAAAACGTACCTGGAATTGTCGGATTTGGAAAAGCCTGTGAACTGGCTGCAAATCAATTGGAAGAGCATTATGAAAAATTATCTTCAATTCGTGATGAACTAATTGATAAAGTTTTAACTACCATTCCTGAATCCTACCTGAACGGTTCTAAAGAAACCAGATTACCAAACCTTGTAAACTTCAGATTTAAAGCTATTGAAGGAGAATCATTAATTCTTCTTTTAGATGCAAAAGGTTATCAGGCATCCACTGGTTCAGCATGTTCATCAAATACCTTGGAAGCATCACCTGTACTGACTGCATTGGGCCTTGACCCTGTTGATGTACATGGATCATTAAGGATATCATTGGCACCTGAAAGCGATACTTTCGATGTTGATGAATTTGTAAATACAATTGCAGAAGCTGTTGGAAGATTAAGACAGATGTCACCATTATGGAATCAGGAACTTGACTATGATGGCGTAATGTGTAAAAAAGATCACGATGACTGTAGGAGATGTTAATTATGGATTATTCAGAAAAAGTAATGGACCACTTTGCAAACCCAAGAAACTGTAGAATGATGGAAGACGCTAACGGTGTTGGAACTGTAGGAAACCCAACATGCGGGGACTTGATGACCATCTACATCAAAGTCAATGACGATGAAGTAATTGAAGACATTTCATTCCAGACTTTCGGATGCGGTGCAGCGATTGCAACAAGCAGCATGATAACAGAAATTGCAGTCGGAAAAACATTGGATGAAGCATTGAAAATATCCAGAAATGATGTAGCAGAAGAACTGGATGGTCTTCCACCAATTAAAATGCATTGTTCAAACCTTGCTGCAGACGGACTTCAGGCAGCTATTGAAAACTATTATGAAAACAATCAATAATAATAAATACTTTAAGTAATAAAATATCTTTAACCTATTTTTAGGAGATGTTTATTATGGCAAAAATATTAAAATGTGACGATTGTGGAAGTATTATCCAAGTTTTAGCTGAAGGCGATGAAAAAGTATGTTCCGACCACATGCTTGAATTCCCTGTACAGACCGAAGGAGAAAAATCTCCAAAACACAAACCTGTTGTTGAAATCGATGGTGACAAAGTAACCGTTAAAGTCGGTGAAGCAGCTCACCCAATGGATGATGACCACTACATTGAATTTGTTATTGTTGAAGCTGGTGCTGAACAATACGCAAAATGCTTTAAACCAGGAGACGTTGCAGAAGCAACTTTCACAGTAAACTCCACAGATGATGTTAAAGCATTAGCATTCTGTAACCAACACGGACTTTGGTCCAGTGAATAAGTTTAAAATTAATTTTTAAACTTCTTTTTTTTATTTTTAAAAAATTTTCAATTAAATCTATTTTCCTACTTTATTTACATTAGTTTTATTGTAATCTGTATTTCCGTTAGTCTGTTTGGAAATCAACTGTTTTGCAATGCCGAATATTGTTTTCAGTAAAATCAGTCCGTCAGTTGAAACCTGGCGAATGAGATAATTTGGTCTTAAATAAAACCCGATAAACGCTTTTTTTTGGATTTTTCTAAGTTCTTCACTGGAACAATCCACGGTTTTTAAAACAGGATTAATAAGAGTGTATTTTGACCAGTCCTTAATATTGATTAGGTTTTTCTTAAAAGTTTCATTATAAAATCGGGTACCTGGATATGGTGTAGCAAGACTGTATAATGCATAATTAGGATTAAGTTTTTTAACAAATTTTATAGTCTGTTTCATGCTTTTAATGGTGTCTTCAGGCATGCCGATGACACATGATGCAATTGACCTGATGCCTACTTCACGGGCAAGCTTAAATGCGTTTTCAGTTTTGGAAACTGTAATATTTTTATTCATTTTTTCAAGCATTTGCTGGTCTGCACTTTCAACACCAATGAAAATGGTTATGCAGCCTGCATCTTTCATTGTTTGCAGTAAATCCCTATCAAGAGTATCGACTCTTGAAGTGCATCCCCACCAGAATTTCAAGTCACGTTTTTTAATTTCAGAACAGAATTCCTTTACGAAACGTTTGTTTAATGTAAAAGTATCATCCATAAATGCTATTGTGTCAATATTCTGCTCCATTAAGCGCATCTCAATTTCATTAACCACATTTTCCACTGATCTTCTGCGCAGTTTATGGCCGTGAAGGGCGGCTGATGAGCAGAAGGAACATTGCATAGGACATCCCCGTGTGGTAATGATGGTTGCAACATTGGTTGTAATGTTTAGGATTCTATACTTTTCCATTGGGAATAAATGGAAAGCAGGAAACGGCAGTTCATCCAGATTTTCAATTATTGGTCTGTCTGGAGTAACTATTAATGAACCGTCATTTTCATCATGGAATGCCAATCCCTCAACATTAAATAAATCACCGTTATTTTCAATTGTCCTGACAAGTTCAAGTAAAGTGTACTCTCCTTCTCCTCTAACAACTACATCAACGCTTTCTTCTTCCAAAACGCTTTTATATTCAAAAGTAGGATGATAACCTCCTAAAACAACTATTGTATCAGGTTTTACCTGTTTTATTTTGTCGGCTGAATCAAGTGCAACTCCGATGGTTGGTGTTAATGCACTGATGGATACAATATCAGGATTTCTTTTTAAAATCTCTTCACCGATTTCTTCATAGGTTAATTCCAGCGCTGAAGCATCCAGTACATCAACATCGATATTGTGCTGTTCCAGTACTGCAGCCATATATCCGATTCCTAATGACGGCGCTACAACGCCTAAAAATTTATATTTTGAATTTGTTTGAGGAGGATTGAGAAAAGTTACCTTCATGTTATCAACAATTTTGAATTTTATATAGTTTATTTTTATTAAAATATATATAAGTTTTTTTCATGAAAAATTATAATAATATGTTTTTAAATAATATATATCGTGTCTAGTTATATAAAATTAATAATTTTCATTGTTGTTTTAGTACTTATTTCAACAGCCATCGTCTTTGTAGAAAGTTCAACAGATGATATGAACAAATCAATGCACAGTATTAGTGACGGCATTGTTCAGGGCGATAGCGAGTATAATGAGGCTGTTGATTTGGTCAACAGTAAAAATTTTCATGATGGAATGGAAAAGGTGGAATCTGCAGGTAACAGTTTCAATAATAGTTTAGATAAGTTGCGCCAGATTCAAAACAGTTCTCAGGATATTAATGAAATCCACAGAGAATATATTAATGTTGTCATTACTGAATTGGAACTAAAACTTCAAGCTATTGATTTATTTAAGGAAGCTATAGATTGTTTTGAAGTCCAGTCAAATTATACTGGTTCAAATTATGCTTATCAGGCAAATGATTTGATGCTTCAGGCAAAAGAATATCAAAACCAGAGAGATTCTATAGTTGCCAATAATTCAAATTTATTTAAGGAAGAATTTAATATATGATATGAGGTTTTAAATTGAAAACTAATTGTCCGAAATGTAAAGGTGTAGGTTCAGTTGTAGTGGACTACAAAGAATGTGATGCCTGTGGTGGAACCGGGTATGAAGAAGACTTATTTGATGTAGGTAGTCATTTTAAAGGAGTAAATAGTAAAGCAAAAGCTAAATTTGATTTAGGTTCAGATCAGGATATTCCCTGCGAAGTATGTAATGGAAAAGGTCAGGTTGAAGTATTTGAAGACTGCCCTCACTGTCATGGAACTGGTCAGGTAAATGTATGTCGTGACTGTGGAAAATTAATAGGTGAAAATGAGGATGTCTGTTCTGAATGTATGGAAAAAAGAAAGGTAGAAAAAATGAAGCATGATGAGTATATTGCACGTCAAAATCAGGCAAGGGATGTTTATATTCTTGATTCCCTATGTCAAATGAGGGATTTAGACAAAGACAGATTATATAAAGGAAAAATCACAAGAGTTGAAAAATACGGTGCATTTGTTACATTAAACAATAACGTTTGGGGACTTATGAGAGGAGATGTCTCTGAATATAAGGTTGGTGATGAAGTTATTGTATTTATTACTGCCATTAAGTCAAGGGAAGGCAAAATTGATTTCGCACCGGCTTATGTTGATAAGTATAACCTTAAAAGATTAACCAAATCCATTCCTAGAACTTTAATATCCAAACTTGAAGAGAAAAAAGGAAAGGTTGTCAGAATCAATGGTGAAGTTCAGCAGGTACAACAGACTTCAGGTCCGACAATATTCATAATCAATGATGAAAGCGGAACAACTGAAATTGCAGCATTTGACAAGGCCGGAGAAAGGTCATATCCTGAAATTGATGTGGGCGATGCGGTTCAGGTAATTGGTGAAGTTAATGAACACAGTGGAAAAACACAAATCGAGTCATCTTCAATGACAAAACTTGGTGAAGAAAATACGAGGAAGCTATTAAAATTAATTGACGATGCATTAAACAAGAAGGCTCAACCTGAAGATGTCGATTTCTTGGTCAAAAGTGATGTTTTAAACAGACTAAAACCTAAGATGTATGAAGCTGCTCAAAAAATCAGAAGAGCAATACTTGACGGAAGAACAATTCTTTTAAGACACCACAATGATGCCGACGGAATCTGTTCAGGAGTGGCAATGGAAAAAGCTATTGTTCCGTTAATTCAGAAGGCAAATCCAAGCAATGATGCAGAATATTATTATTTCAAACGTTCTCCTAGTAAAGCACCATTCTATGAACTGGAAGATGTTGTTAAAGACTTGTCATTTGCATTGGAGGACCAGGAAAGACACGGTCAGAAATTGCCTTTGATTGTTCTTTTGGACAACGGTTCAACAGAAGAGGACATCGTTGCATTGATGCAGGCAAAAATATATGATATTGAAGTTGTTGTTATAGACCACCACTCCCCTGGAGATTTAATCACCAAAGACGAACGTGACGGTGAGATATATGGTGGAACTGTTGCAGTAGATGAATATGTGGACTGTCATGTAAATCCTTACATTGTTGGTGGAGATTCCCAGCTGACAGCGGGCTGTCTTGCAACAGAAGTGGCACATATTATCAATCCTGATGTTAAAGAACTGATTATGCATTTACCGGCTATTGCAGCATTGGGGGACCGTGCTGAATGCGGTGAAGTTTACCAATACCTGCAGCTTGCATCTAAGAAAGGATTCAGCAGGGAACATCTGGCAAAAGTTGCAGAATGTGTTGATTTTGAAGCATATTTCTTAAGATTCATGAATGGTAGGGGAATAATGGATACCATTCTAGCTGTTGATAACCTTGATAAGCATGAAAAAATGATTGATGCATTATATAAGGAGTACCAAAAAAGAATCGATACCCAACTTAGGGCAGCTCTGCCGAATATCAAGAAAACTCAACTTGAAAACGGCATTTACTTTAATTTGCTTGATGTTGAAAAATTCGCACATAAATTCACATTCCCCGCTCCTGGAAAAACATGCGGTTTTGTTCACGATCATGTGATTAAAGAGTTGGGAGAAGACAAACCGATTGTAACATTAGGTCATGGTCCTGATTTTGGTGTATTCAGAGCCACTGATGCGGTAAACGAGCAATACGGTTTTAATGTTAATGAAATTGTATCCGCAATGATTGATAAAGTTCCTCAGGCAGGTATTGACGGCGGAGGCCATGAATGCGCAGGTTCAATCAAATATATTGAAGGGCTTGGCGAAGAAGTACTGTACAAGGTCGTTGAAGAAATTCAATCTCTGTCAAAAAAATAATTAGGTAAAAATGGTTTTAGAAAATTATTGTAAACATTGCGGTCATAGACTGCATCATGATGAGCCTTATTGTAAGGAATGTGGGCGAAAAACTCAATATTTGCCCACTAAGGACAACTATATTTTAGATATTCCAATATATGACATTGGATTTTTTGATTTTGACATTGATTTTTCTCCATACATAAACAGTTCAAAAGAGGATTTTAAATACGAGATATGCTCCTGCGGATATTTGAATGACGTAAATAATGAATACTGTTATATGTGTGGTGCAAAAAGGAATCACAGCAAATTTGAAAGAATTTTAAAAAACAGCTCAAAACCTCAGTTTTCCATAGACAATGTTTTATGTGACTGCGGAGCCATAAATTCCCGTGAAAATATTTTCTGTGAAATGTGCGGTAAACAGCTGAAGGACAACGGGCCTGTTAAAGAGGATAATTACAGTAACTTTAATTTGGAGTTCACTGATTCTGTTTTCTGTTTTTGCGGAGAGGAAAACGACAAATTCTCTCAATTTTGCAGAAACTGCGGCCTTCCATTATTCAATTACGGCAAACAGGGTGATGTTCATATTTTATGCACATGCTCTACAATAAATGAAATAACCTCCGATTACTGTATCGGATGCGGAAAGAATTTAAATATTGAAAGTTCGGTTATCCTTTGTATCTGCGGTGAAAAAAATCCCAAGGGCACTAAATTTTGCCATAGCTGTGAAAGACCATTAAATCCTCAAAAAACAATCAAAACCAGAATAATCTGTTCATGTGGGGAAGTATTGGATTGGGATGCCGATTATTGTCATAATTGTGGAAAAAATATTAAAAGGACATTTATTCGTAAAAATACTGTAAATGATACAGTCAAATCTCTGAAAAATCTGTTAAGGTAGTGATTTTTTGAAAACTTGTGATATTTGCGGCACTTTAAATTTTAAGGAAAATAATTATTGCACCCATTGTGGAAACAAATTCATCACAGAAAATTTATGTCCTTACTGCGGTGCAGTTAATGAGGATGTCGCAACACATTGCGTAAAATGCAACAAACAGATTAATCCGGTATATATTGATGATTTTGATACATTATTCAGTGATTATAATCATGATTTGCTTTTGAATGCAGAAATAAGCGATGAGGAATATGAAGAGATTGTCTCAAAATTATTCATCAGAGCAGATTATCTGGAAATTTATGGGGATACCACTAAAAATAAGATTCTTAATTTTGCAAGTGCATTTACTGAGTGCAAAACCAAGGCAAGAGGATACGAAAGAGGTTATATCTTTCTTGGAAACTGCATTTACTATGATGATCGTTTAAGCGATTCAGTGCAGATTGCTACATTAATTCATGAACTGGCTCACTATTTTTTATTCAGCATTGTTGAAAGTATTTTATGCCACATATTCAAGGTTAAACCGTCAGTAACTCTGCAAAGTTTCATCTGGTATTTTTTAACCCTTCCTGAATTTAAAATTATGAATGAATACTGTGCTCACACTGTTGAAGGCAGGTTTGTTCCATTCGGATATCAGAATTACGGTTCATATAATATTCTGATTAAGAATTTAGGTGTAGATAAGGAATCTTTGGATGGCATGGTTATTTTTGGAAATACTTTTGCAAATGAGATTATTCATTATCTGGAAAACTATATTGATGAAGAGTTGAGGGAAGAAATAAAACTTCAATATAAAAAGGATTTGACACCGCCATCTTATGAATCAATATTGACGGAAACAAGTGATGAATTACCATTGTATATAAAAAATAAGACTTTATTGCAAGTATTATATGATATTTTTAAAGAAGCTTCAAAAGAAAGTGTAAGAATTGAATTGGAAGATATAAAAAAAGGGATTGAATTAAACTAATCGTTTACTGTTTCTTTTTTTGCTCTTTTTTTTCTATGCTTTCCAATACTTCTTTTCCGGTATCAGTTAAACGGTATAGTCTTCCTTTACGAGCTTCTTCATTTATACATTCAACAATTTCTTTGCTTTTTAGTTCGCTTAGGACTTTTGAAATATGATTTGTTCTAATTCCACTGTCTTGAGCGATGTGAGTTGGTATTTTAACTTCGTCTCCAATTGATTTCAATGTTTTTTCTCTATATTTGGAAATTTGAACATATGAAGTTAATTTCAAAAGCTCATCGTTTTCATTTGACATAATAGAATATATGTACTTATACTATAAAATATTTTATACCAGTTTATTATTTTGATATAATTATTTTAACCACTTGTTTACCTATTTTAAACAATAATTAACTTATTATATAAGTGGTGTCAAAAATAATAGTATATTATTATTTCGTTTATGTGATAATATGAAATGTGAAAATTGTGGATTTGAAAATAAGGATACTGCCAAGTTTTGCACAAAATGCGGTGCATCATTTGTAGAACAACCTCCCGCACCCCCTGAAGGGCCAAAAGAGACTAATAATACAACTAAATACGTGATTGTAGCATTAGTCATTGTAATAATTATGCTTGTTGCGGGTCTTTCTTATTTTGCGGGGTCAATGAATTCAAATGATGTTTCCAGTGATGCTGCCGTGCAGAATGACACTGCTTCTCAGGATGCTGGAAGTGATGACAGTCAGGAATCTCAAAGTACCTCAACTCAAACTACAAGTTCTTCAAGTTCCAAATCCAAATCTTGGGAAATTATAGGTACTTATTCGGGTTCAGGTTCCGGTTCTCAAACTGTTGAGGTTCCTTCAGGTCAGATAATGGTAAAATTGTCTGCATATCCAATTAAGAATTATGCAACCAATCATTTGTATGTATCAGGATCCAATGGTCAATCCGGTGGCGTTGATTGGGGTTCACACAGTGATGTGGAAACAAGGTCTGATTCATTCAGTTACACATCATCATCTTCTGAGACATTTACCATAGATTATTATGAAACCGTAAGCTGGGAAGTTGAATTCTATCGTTATCAATAGGTGATTTTAAATCACTTATTTTATTTTTTTTGAAAAATTATTAATACATAAAGTAATAAAGTATCTACTATGTTTTTTGATTTAAATATTGAAGGAAGTAGCCTAGAAGATAATATTGATTTGGCTTGTGAAGCTTCTAAATATGGATGGAACCATATTAACTTTTCTTATAATCAGAATGATTTTAAACAGGCTTTGGAATTTAAACAGGATTTGTATGACAATTTAGAAAAAACAATCGATTTTGATTATACTTTGGAAATTAAATCAAATAATGTTGCTGAGATAAGAAAGATTGTACGTAAATTTAGAAATAAATCTTCCTGCATTTCAGTTGTCGGTGGAGATTTGAAGGTTAACCGTGCCGTTTTGGAAAACATTCAGATTGATGTCTTATCAAGGCCATATCTGAGAAGGTATGATAGTGGATTAAATCAGGTATTGGCAAAGGAATCAGTCAGAAACAATGTTGCAATAGAGTTATGCTTTAAGGATGTTTTAAAAAGTTATCTGGCTCACAGGGCAAAGGTAATTTCAAACTTTAAGGATATTTACACATTATACAGGAAGTTCGACTTCCCGTTGATTTTGTCAAGCCGTGCCGAAAGCGTTTTCGATATCAGAACCACTCATGATTTCATTGCATTTTTCAAGCAAACCGGTCTTGAGGCTGGTGAAATAAATAAATCATTTTTAACTGCTCAAAATATTTTGGAATTTAACCGGGATAGAAAAAACCTTATTTTAAAAGGGGTTAGGAGGGTCAGTGATGAAGCTTAAGGTATTGCCTCCAACTCTTAGAAAGAACAACAGGTACCTTACAGTTGAAATAAAAATCCAAACTCCAATCACAAAGGATGATTTTGTCAATATCATATGGGATTCATGTGTTAGGTTTCAGGGGGAAGCTAATACGGCCAATTTTAATTTATGGGTTATGAAATTCTATGAAATGGACAAAACAGAGAAATATTATTCTTACAAATCAATAGTTCGCTGTCAAAGGGGTTTTGTTGATGAGGTCAGATCAGCTTTGGCTTTGGCCAATATGTATAACAATGGCAAGATTGCCATAACGACCATCGGGTTGTCAGGAACTATCAAAGCATCACAAAAATACATTTAATTACTTTTTGTTAGTTTAAAATAGAAAACTTTATAAATAATATATTAATATAAATAACAATTGGATTTATGGAATGAAGAATATAAAATATTTTAATAAACTACTATGTAGTGATTAAAATTAAAATTTGCCTTTTCATGGAAGATTTGGTTTTGATTTTGAAATAATATTTTTTTAAAACGTAGTTGAATTAAAATTTTTAATATTTATAAAATTTGTATATGAATGTGAGGTATTATTATGCAACCTTTACAAAATGCTGGATATGATAGAGCTATTACTGTATTTAGCCCAGATGGAAGACTTTTCCAAGTAGAATACGCAAGAGAAGCTGTTAAAAGAGGAACTACATCTATAGGTGTAAAAAGTTCTGAAGGAATAATTTTAGCTGTAGATAAAAGAACTACTTCCAATTTAGTAGAATCATCATCTATTGAAAAAATATTCAAAATAGATGAACATATTGGAGCAGCTACTTCAGGTCTTGTTGCAGATGCTAGAGCTTTAGTGGAAAGAGCTAGAGTTGAAGCACAAATCAATAAAATAACCTATAGCGAACCTATCCGTGTTGACAGCCTATCTAAAAAACTATGTGACATGTTACAGTTATACACCCAAAATGGTGGAGTAAGGCCATTCGGTTCCGCTTTAATCATTGGTGGTGTATATGACGGCAAATGCAAACTGTTCGAAACTGACCCAAGTGGTGCATTAATCGAATACAAAGCAACCGCTATCGGTTCAGGAAGAAATGCTGCTATGGATATTTTTGAAGAAAAATATAGTGATGACTTAACTTTAGACGGAGCTATTGAATTGGCTTTAACTGCTATTAATGACGCTACCGATCACGAAACCACTTCAAAAAATGTTGAAATTGCTGTCATTAAATGTGATGATGGAAAATATGTAAAACTTTCTCCGGACGAAGTGCAAAAATACATTGATGAAGTACTTGTCGAAGAGGAAGAAGAGGAAGAAGAAGCTTCTGAAGAAGAAGCAGATGAAGATTCCGAAGAAGACGAAGAATAATTATTTTAATAACTAGTTAGGGGATGTTTCAATGGTAAATGTTGATGAGGCGATAATTGCTAAATATGAATATTGCGGTGAACATTTTGAAATATTGGTTGACCCTGATTTAGCAGCTGATTATAGAAATCCGGATGGTCCTGATGTTGCCATTGAAGATCTTTTAGCTGTTGAAGAAATTTTTAAAGACTCCAAAAAAGGAGATAAAGCTTCTGATGAAGCTATGAATAAAATATTTGAAACTACAGATCCTATTGAAGTTTCCAAGATTATACTTGAAAAAGGAACTGTTCAATTAACTGCTGATCAAAAAAGAAAGATGCAAGAGGATAAAAGGAAATTGGTTATTAACAAAATAGCTAAAGAAGCTATAAATCCTCAAAATGGTCTCCCTCACCCTGTTCAAAGAATTGAAAATGCATGTGATGAGGCTCGTGTTAAATTTGATCCATTTACTTCTGTAGATCAACAAGTTCAAACAGCTCTAAAAGCGATTAAACCTCTTATTCCAATCAGGTTTGAAAAAGTTAAAGTTGCTGTTAGACTCCCAGGATCTGCGGCAGGCGGTGCTTATTCTGTAATTCATGGTTTCGGTGAAATAATTAATGAAGAATGGCAACAAGATGGCTCCTGGATTGGTATTATTGAAATGCCTGGTGGTCTTCAAGATTCTTTTGCTGCAAAAATGGCTGAAATTTCAGGCGGAGAAGCAGAAACTAGAACTATTAAATAATAATTAATTAAGCTTATGGGATTATTATGATATACGTGGAAAATAAAGATTTAGTAATTCCTGGTCAGATTTTATCTGACGATGAATACTATTCAGGAAGAGGTACCTTTAAAGAAAATGGTAAAATTTGCTCTTCTTTAATAGGGCTTGTTTCTTTAAGGAATAAAAAAATCAGAGTTATTCCTTTAAAAAGTAAATATGTTCCTAAAAAAGGAGATGTTGTAATAGGTAAAATCAATGATGTAAGATTCTCAATGTGGGATGTTGACATCAATTCACCTTATTCCGGAATTTTACCTGCTTTTGAAGTGTTTGGTCGTGAGAAAAAAGAACTCAACAAAGTATATGATGTTGGGGATGTTCTATTTTTAAGAGTTGTCGATGTTGATGAAATCAAAAAGGCAAAACTCGGTTTAAAAGGAAGAGGAATGGGTAAATTTAAAGGAGGTATCATTGTAGATATTGCTCCAACTAAAGTTCCTAGATTAATCGGTAAAAAAGGTTCTATGATTAACATGATTAAGGACAAAACAAAATGTAAAATTGTCGTTGGTCAAAACGGTCTCGTTTGGGTAAAAGGAGACGAAGACATGGAACAGCTTACCAGAAATATTATTCATTTAATTGAGGCTGAGGCTCATACTTCTGGTTTAACTAATAAAATTAAAAACAAATTATACTTGGCTATTGACGGTGAATTGCCACCTGAAGAAGAACCTCAAGAGGAAGAAGAATTTGTTTTGGAAAAACCTAAACTTCAAAATTTTAAAGAAGAATTAGAACAAGAAGAAAGAGAAGCTGAAGAAAAAAGAATGGCTGAAGAAGAAGAGCCTGAAGAAGATAAACAAAAAGAAGATAAGCCAAATATTGCTGAAGTTATTGAAGAATTAAAGAAGAAAAATAATAAGGATCATACTTTATCTTATGGCGATAACTCAAATAATTCTTTTATTTTGAATAATAAATAATGATTATTAATTCTTCGTAGTTTAAATGAGGTAGATATAATGTCTGATATGATAAGAGAAGACGGTAGGAAATTTGATGAATTACGTCCTATCAAAATTGAAGCAGGAGTTCTTGAACGTGCAGATGGTTCTGCTTATTTGGAAGTTGGAGGAAATAAGATTTTAGTAGCTGTATATGGTCCTAGGGAATCATACATCAGGAGGCTATTAAAACCAAACACTGGTGTAATTAGATGCAGATATAATATGGCACCATTTTCAGTAGATGACAGAAAAAGACCAGGTCCAGACAGAAGGTCTTCCGAAATTTCTAAAATCACTGCTGATGCTTTAAGACCAGCATTAATGTTAGAAAATTATCCTCGTTCAATGATTGATATTTATATAGAAGTAATTGAAGCAGAAGGAGGAACTCGTTGTGCAGGAATTACCGCAGCTTCTGTTGCATTAGTAGATGCAGGAATACCTATGAAAGATATTGTTGTAGGTTGTGCTGCAGGTAAAGTAAATGATGAAATTGTGCTTGATTTATCTGAAGTTGAAGATAAGGAAGGACAAGCTGATGTTCCAATAGCTATGATGCCAAGAACCGGTGAAATCACATTACTGCAAAGTGACGGTGATTTAACTGAAGAAGAATTTGCAAAAGCAATCGATTTAGCTATGGAAGGATGTCGTCAAGTGAGCGAACTTCAAAAAGAAGCTTTAATGAAAAGGTATTCTACAGAATAGTGGGTGGATAATATGGATATAGTACCAGAAATTACAAGACAAAGTATTTATAATCTTGCCAAAAATGATAAAAGAGAAGATGGCAGACAATTAACTGAATATAGGGATATTACTATTGAAACTAATGTCATTTCTAAAGCTGAAGGTTCTGCTCGTGTAACTCTTGGTGGAACTCAAGTTATTGTAGGTATTAAACCACAACTTGGAAGCCCATTCCCTGACACTCCTGATTTAGGAGTTTTAATGACTAATTGTGAAATGTTACCAATGGCTGATCCTAACTTTGAACCAGGACCACCTAGTGAAGATTCAATCGAACTTGCACGTGTAGTTGACAGGGGTATTCGTGAAAGTGAATTGGTGGAATTGGATAAATTATGCGTTGAAGAAGGAAAACATGTCTGGATGTTATTCATTGACTTGCACATTATCGATAACTGCGGAAACCTTTTTGATGCATGTGAATTAGCTGTAATGGCTGCATTAAAATCCACTAAATTACCTGTTGCAAGCATAGTTGATGAAGAAGTTGTCTTAAGTGAAGATGAAACTTTCGATTTACCAATTAACAATGAATTAGCTTTATGTACTTTCGTTAAAATTGGTGACAAAATGGTCATTGACCCAACATTGGATGAAGAAAGAGTAGCAAGTGCTCGTTTGAATGTTGGTGTTACAAAAGATGGTCACATCTGCTCAATGCAAAAAGGCGGAGAAAAACCATTGACCAAAGATGAAATTCTCTACTGTGTAAATACTGCAATAGGAAAAGTAAAAGAGTTAATAGAATATCTTTAAATGTCTGAAGGACGATTAAGATTTCTAAATTCTTTTTTTTCTATTTTTTTATTATCTATTAAAACAAATTTTGTATCTATTTTTTCAATCAGCCCTTTAATGTGCAAAACATCATCATTTATCAGATTTTCAATTGTTTCAACAATGTCTCTGCTGTAGATTGAATGAAGTGGTTCTGATGTTTTAAGTTTCATTTCAGGGTCATGATATGGTACAACAGCATCAAAATTTTCATCAATTTCTTTAAAAATAGTGTTTATATAGTTTTTGGTAACGTAAGGGCTGTCGCAAGGTAGAATCAGTGAATATTTGCCTTTAATGTTGGATAATCCTGTCATTATTCCAGGCATCGGGCCTTTGTTTTTAATTTTGTCTTCAACAAATTTCAGTGTATATGCATAATCATTTGGATTTATGAATTCGCCGTATTTTTCAATTCTGGTCTGGTCATTTAAAAGGATTATGACTTCATCTATCTGGTGGTTTAAAGTAGAAAGGATGTGTTTAATCATAGGTTTATCCTGAATAATCATAGATCCTTTATCACGCCCCATTCTACTGCTTTTGCCTCCACATAGAATAATGCAAGATTTAATATTTTCATTGTTTTTATTTTCATTACTCATATTAAACCTTCCATGATATTATTCTGTAACGTATACGCTTGCTGTTTCATCAAATGGATTTGTACGTATTATCAATGCAATCATATATGGATAATGCTTGTTGAGGTATCTTAGATAATATACCCATTCATACACTAATTTTTCATATACTCTTTGCATGTCTCCATTGAGGTGCGCAAAATCGGAATTAGTAACCAAATCTAGTTTTTGCCTGTGTTCCAGTTCTTCATCCAGGTGAAGAATGGCATTAATCAGACCAGTGAACTCTTCTTTTTCAAGTAAATTTGGATTGTTAATTAAATTAATGATGAATTCTCTTTTGCCTGCAAGCAGTGTTCTTAAATCTTCTAAAAACTCTTCTCTTTTTTCAAGCGGAATGTCCATTGCTGAAAAATCAACATTTGAATTTTCAAGTTCGTTTAATTTATTTTCATAATCGGCATCGTTCCAGTTTTTGATGGATTTTAAGTTTTCTGTACTTGCCTTATATTTGTTGACTGTACTCAATTGGTTGATTAAGTCATTTCCAACTTCAGAAAAGAATGTGCTCATTAGCATATCCAATTTTTCAAGCATTGCTTCTTTTTCTTTTCTTTCGATAATTTCATCAAGTAAAAATGCTACAATAAGTATATCTACAGGAATGAAACCTAAATGTGTCCATATATAGGAAATGATATGTTCGGCATCTCCCAATACGAGATAGTTTGATCCGTAGATAATAATTATTAAAATAATCATTAAAATGGAAAATTTCGCTTTCCAGCTTAATCGCTCACTCATATTTATAATCTCCGTTTTTTTTATCTTTTTTTAGCGGTAATTATAGCTATTGGGTTTTCACTAATCATCAGTATTCCACGATCTAAAACCCGTCCATTGGAAACGTTTACTTCCATAATCTTAGGATTATATCCTAAATCTTTAAGTTTATTTATCGCTTCGACTTTAGTGTCAACCAGTATTGCTGTAATTATAATTCTTCCTTTTGAATTTAATTTTTCATCAACGATGTCCAAGATATTTTCCAGTTGTCTGCCGCTTCCCCCAACAACGGCAATGTCAATGTCGTCAATATCTTTAAGGGCATTGGCCCCGTCATCATTAATCAGTGTGACATTGTCTCCCAGTCCAAATTTTTCAAGATTTCTGATGGTAACTTCAATGGCTTCAGGGTTTGTGTCAATGGATATGACTTCACGTGCTCTCTGGGAAAATTCACATGTAAGTCCTCCGGTTCCACATCCGCAATCCACCACCTTGTCTTTTTCAGTCACTTCAGATTTATACAGCAGTATAGCTCTTATTGCTTCTTTTGTTGGTCCGGGTACGTCACAGGATTTAATAAAATCCTTATCTTCTAACATTTATTCCCACCTTTTAAATAAATTATTTTCAATTTTTAATGAGTCTAGAATTTTCCCGACAATAAAATCGATTTGGTCATCAAGGGTTTTAGGATTTGAATAAAATCCAGGCATTGCAGGTAAAATTATAGCTCCTTCTTGTGATAATGTTAGCATGTTCTGCAGATGAATGCTTCTAAGCGGAGTTTCACGGGGAACAATAATGGTAGGTCTTCTTTCTTTAAGACTTACATCTGCCACTCTTGTAATTGTATTTGCCCCATAGCCGTTGGCAATTGAGGATAATGTTTTCATGGAACATGGCACGATAACCAGTCCGTCCGCTTTAAATGATCCGCTGTTTACGGAAGCTGTAAGGTCATTGAAATCATAGTAATTGTCGGCTAAATCAATAATGCCTTCTATTTTATAGTCGGTTTCTGAGTTTATCACTGTCTTTGCAGCATCACTAATAATTAAACTATTTTCTATTTTCAGTTCTTTCAATGCTTCAAGTAATCTTATTCCATATATTACTCCACTGGCACCTGTAATTGCAATTACTATCATTTTATCTCCTAGAATAGTTTTATTTGGTCATAATGAATACCATGGAATTTTTCTCTATCAATTTCAGGTAAATCAAGATAATTGTCCAATTTGAATTTGCCAAACTTAACCTTTTCCTCTTCGGGAACGTAAACGCTAATGTCTGGTATGTTGAATCGGGCTTTACTTAATGCTCCTATAATATTTGAAATTTCTGTCAATGGGAACAGTTTGCCTTCAACACTTACTTGAGTTTTCATTTCGTCAAAACGAGGATATTCAGCTATATTTATAAACACATAATCCTTGTCGATTCCATAATCTTCAGCTATTTCCTCTTCAGCTTTTCTCAGCTGGCTTGCTTCTATTTTATACATTTTTTCAGGGTATTTGAAGTTATCAAGCCGTATGGTTTTTACTCTTTTCATGATGCGGCGGTTATCAAGTCTTGCCATAATGTCATTGACGAAGTTGTTTTCGCAGTGTCTGAATATTCCGATAATGTCTGCATCATCGTATTTGTAAATGTCATTTTCATTGATGATGTCTTCATCGATGACCCTTTTCAATGCTCTTCTAAACATGGAATTGACGATTCTTGTTGTGTGGTGTTGATATACACTCGGATACATGAAATATCTTGATACTAATGCTCCTTCAGCGGCCTGAACTCCTTTGATGTCTAAAATCAGCCCGTCATCAAGACTTAAGTTGGATATTATCCTTTCATAATCTATGACTCCGTAGGCCACTCCGGTATTGTGGGAATCCCTTAAAAGATAATCCATTCTGTCCACATCAAGCTCTCCGGAAACGATAGGTCCGAGATAACCTTTTCCGTTTACAATATCAACTATATCATTAACGTCGAATTTTTCTTCAAGCAAATCCCTCATGGAAGTTTCAGTAACGACATATTTGGTCAGTTCTTCATGTGGAAATGACAATACTCCTTCGGATACGTGTGAAAATGGGCCGTGACCGACATCATGCAGCAGTGCGGATGTTCGAACTAATTCAATCTCATCCTGTGTCAAATCGAGTTCCGTTGCCAGTTTGGATCCTAAATTCATGGTTCCCACACAGTGTTCGAATCTTGTGTGTGTAGCTCCGGGATAAATCAGGCTGATTAATCCTAATTGTTTAATTCTTCTTAAACGTTGGAATTGGGGCATATCCATGATTCTTTCTTCAAATTTGTCTAAACTAATATCTCCATAGACACTGTCTCTGATAAACTTTTTCTTTTCAGTCATTTTACCAATCATCCCATTCTTCGATTGTTTCATTCAATATGTCCGTCCAGTTGTCATCGGTTACTGTGGTATTTGTTTCGGTAGTGTTGTTTGTGAGGTTTGTTTCAACTTTAGGCATGATTGTCGGAACTTCCTCAATGTAATTGGGTTCAAAGGAGTCATTTTCAATTGAACTTAATTTGTAAGAGTCGGTTTTTTCAACAATTGTTAAACTTGCAAAAGCGCTGCTGATAACAAATGCTAAAACGGCAATTATTAAAAATATTATCAAATTTGCTTTTACTGACTCTTTCATAATAACACTTTTATTTATTTTGTTTAAAAATTTAAACTATACTATTATTATTTTTTTTAAAAGCTATTATTTAATCTTTACTTATTTAAATAGATTTTAATCTATTTCTTATCTAAATTTTGATTTAATTTCATTATTTTTTTTACAATTTTTAATTTGTAATTTTTTTCTTACGAAACTTTTATATATTGTGGAAGATTATCATTATATATCGGAAGTATACTTCCGACAGTATACTTCCGACTATGTTAAAAAAATTTTTGAGAATGATATAATGGATATGTTTAGTGCTGGTGACACTGCCTGGATTTTAATATGTACTCTTTTAGTTCTTCTAATGAGTATTCCGGCAGTCGCATTTTTTTATGGAGGATTAAGTAAACGTAAGAATGTCTTAAATACAATATTTTTAACTTTCATAGCATTTTCAATAATCAGTGTTATATGGGTAATATTTGGTTATCAATTTGCATTTGGAAGTGACATTAACGGATTAATAGGATCACCGACCAACTTCTTCCTGCAGGGAATCGGTTTGGATGATTTAAACGGTACTATACCAACATTACTATTTGTAATGTTTCAGTGTGCCTTTGCAGGGCTGACCTGCGCAATCATGTCTGGTGCCCTAGTTGGCAGGATGAAAACAAAAGCTTGGGTTGTTTTTGCTGCACTATGGGCCTGCCTTGTATATGTCCCTATTGCCCACTGGGTATGGGGAGGAGGATGGCTCATGCAGATGGGTGCACTTGACTTTGCAGGAGGTGCTGTAGTTCATATGAATTCAGGTATTTCCGCATTGGCTGTCGCTTTGGTATTAGGTAAAAGGAAAAATACTGCACTGATTCCACATAACCTCGGATATGCTGTTTTAGGAGCCGCACTCTTGTGGTTTGGATGGATGGGATTCAATGGAGGATCAGGTCTTGCAGCTGACGGACTTGCTGCAAATGCAATTATAGTATCAAACGTAGCGGCTGCAGTAGGTTTAATCGTATGGACTTTAATAGATACTTTCACTATTGGAAAACCTACAGTTTTAGGTGCTATATCCGGTGCAGTTGCAGGTCTTGTAGGTATTACTCCTGCAGCAGGTTTTGTTGATGTATTCGGTGCTTTAGTAATCGGTGCCGTAGCTCCAGTAGTTTCATACTTTGCAATCAATTACATGAAACCGAAACTCGGATATGACGATGCTTTGGATGCATGGGGCATACATGGAATGTCTGGAGTATGGGGAGCAATAGCAACAGGAATATTTGCTGTTCCTGCAATCGGAGGAACTGCAGGACTCTTATACGGAAACCCTAATCAGGTAGTTGTTCAAATTATAAGTGTAATAGCTACTATTGTATATGCATTTGTTGTAAGCTACATTTTAGCTAAACTATTAGACAAAGCAATGGACGGTATCAGAGTGGATGAATCAGATGAAATAGGAGGTCTTGATTCAAATCTCCACAAAGAATCTGCATACAACTTCAACTCATAGGAGAAATTTATATGAAAAGCGTTGTAGCAATTATAAGAGAGGAAAAGTTCACAGACGTTAAAGATGCCCTTATTGAAGTCGGATGTGAAGGGATGAACGTTTCTGAAGTTAAAGGAAGAGGAAGTCAAAGAGGAATCAGAGAATCTTATAGGGGATCCAGCTACTGTATAGATCTGATTCCTAAAACCCGTATTGAAATTGTCGTAAAAGAAGAAGGTGTTGATGCAATAGTTGATGCCATTAAAAAAGGAGCCTATACCGGAAATATAGGTGACGGTAAAATATTTATCTATCCGATGGATAATGTAATAAGAATCAGAACTGGAGAAGAAGGTGATAATGCAGTTTGAATTTTTTCTTTAAATTATTATGGAAGCCCAATCTCCTAATGTAATTAAAGGTAATAATGTAAACACTTTCAAAATATGCTATAATTAATAACTTCTCTTGATTATCAACCGGTATTATTATTTTTAATTACATTCACGATTATCTTTTAATAGATAATAAATACCAAATTAACTTATTGAAGAGGATGATATTCAATCTGTCATCCTTTTCCATATTAAAATTAGTCCTGATTATTTTTAATTCATTAAATAATATATTAATAATATTATACTGTTTTTACATTAACGTTAAGGATTTCAATTTTTAGGGTTAAATTCTTTTGATGATATATATCTAATATTTGATAACGACACCGTTAATGTCTGAAAAGTCAACCCATGTGGTGATTCCTTTTATTTCGTACAGATTGCCGTTAATGTATTCATAGGAAATGTCCTTGTTGTCGCTTGTCAGATATATTGAATCACCGTTAATGTCACTAACTCTTTTTATGATTCCGCCATATTCATCAGATTCAGCTACAACAATATCCCCAACATGGACATTGTGGGTTTTATTTACAAGAACGCTTTGACCGTCCTGCAGGGTAGGAAGCATTGATGTTCCATCCACATGAACAATGACCGGAATCTGATTTTCACCCAGTGTGGAATCTATGTTGATTTCCACATCCTCAAGTCTGTATTTGCTGCAAGTGTCTCTGATTTCACTTTTCAAGGTACTTGCATTTGAGGAGGTGTCGTTCATTGCATGTATGGCCAAATCACAAATGTCCTGATTCAGTGAATCCCTGTCAATTTGTGAAAGGGTACTGGTACTGACGCTGACATTCTCCCCGTCAATGAAAACATCGACGCTATCATTGCCTAAAAATGTCAACGCTAAAAAAGCAATTAAAATAAGTATGATTAATGCTAAAATAATTTTTTTAGCCATTTTTTCACTCGTCCATGATATTTAAATCCATATTTAAAAGAGCTTTCATTGTTTCTATGTCAATCTGTCCGGGTGCTGTAACATCGGTTCCGGCCGCAAAAGTAATCGGTGAATCGAATTTGGATGCCATGACTCTGGTGTAACTTCCCAAATCTCCCATGGAGATTGCAATTGTGTCTTTGCAGTGTGAAAGGACAGCAAGTATTGTTAAAGTGTCTTCCAGATTCTGAGGCATGAAAGCAACTTTTGCAATATCTCCCAATTGATGTTCCTTATCAACTATATATGTAATTTCATTCAAATCAGGAGTTTTTTCAAAATCATGGTAAGAAACAATGGTTTTAACACCTGTATTATGGATTTTTTCAATGTATTCGTCGCTGCTTTGCAGTTCTATATCGACATATTCAACCAGATCGCAGCATTCATATAATATATTGAACCTTTCTTCTTCTGTTCCCTTAAAAGATCCGCCTTCTGAGTTAATTCTATTTGTAGCTATCATTGGAAAGTTGATTTCTTCAATTGTGCTTTTAATTTCATCAATATTTGGATTTTTAAGACCATCAATTCTAAATTCCAATACATCTGCACCCTTTTCAATGCAGTCGTTAGCTACTTCAATAACGTCACGGCAATTTTCCTGAAAGATAGGAATTGCAATTTTAGTTTGTGAATACATTAGTTAGTATATATTATTTTACTATTAATTAATACTTTCTTAAATAACGGTTAATATTTATATAAATTAAAAAACAAAATATATACCAATAAAATATTTATATTTTATTCATTTATTTAATCAATTTTAAAAGGTGTTAATTTGAAAATTACAGCTATAGGTGCGGATATATCAAAAAATGATGTGTCTTGCAGTACTAAGCTAGTAGAAACTATTGAAAACAACCTTTACAAAGTAAAAGAATTAGGTGCAAGGGATGTTGCATTAACAAATGTCACAGGAGACGATGTTGTAGTAAGTGCATTTGTTGAAGACGATCTGCTTGAATCTATTAATGAAGGTATTGTTAATGTTTTAAAAGAGAGTGCAGAAAACTTAGGTGACCTGTCCGGAATTTCTGATAATCCGGATGATGCAGGTGAAGGGATTTCCTATGCCGAAGCAAATATTAGGCCAGACAGATATCCTGATGCCATTGTTTTAGGTTTCGATACATATGGGGGAGAATCTTTTGTAGCGGATGCCGCAAATTCAGCGATTGAAGCTGCCAAAGGAATGAAAAATATGACAGATGTATCTGATTTGATAGAGCCAAAAACAAGAAAGATACCTGGAGTAGGTTACGTTTCACCGGAAACCGACGATCCTGTTGTTGTAGCTACTGTTGAAAACATAGAGCATATTGGTGTAATAGCAGGCGCAATGATTGGAGCTGTACTTGGAAATAAAAATACTTATTTAGTTAAAAGAGGAACAACCTGCAATGTATTGCCGGGCAGTGTAATATTTTCAGCCACTGCATTTATGAACGGTAATGTAATTGATTTGGCTGTTCCGTTTGAAAACAAAACTAGAATTTTAAGATAGGAGTATAAAATCATGATTTTATTAAATGAAGATACAAAATGTTTAGTTCAAGGAATAACCGGTAAACAAGGTTCATTCCACACAGAACAAATGTTAAAATACAATACTAATATTGTTGCAGGTCTTACCCCTGGAAAAGGCGGTCAAAAATTCTTAGACCAGGTACCGATTTTCAATTCAATGGAAGAAGCTATCGAAGAAGTGGATGTAAATGCTTCAATTATTTTTGTACCTGCAAGATTTGCAAAAGACGCTGCTTTTGAAGCAATAAGACACTTAGATTTAGTAGTAATTATTTCAGAGCATATTCCAGTACATGACAGTATGAAAATCATGGCATATGCAAAAGAGATGGGAACCACCATTATCGGACCAAACACTCCTGGAATCATTTCACCAGGTGTCGGTAAATTAGGTATCATGCCTACACATATCTTTTCTGAAGGTAATGTTGGTGTAATTTCCAGAAGCGGTACATTAACATATGAAATAGCTAGCGAATTAACCAATGCAGGAATAGGTCAAAGTACTGCTGTCGGTATAGGTGGAGACCCAGTAACCGGGGACAATTATGTTGATATCCTGAAAAGATTTGACAAGGATGACCAAACTGATGCAGTTGTTTTAATCGGTGAAATCGGAGGAACTGCTGAAGAAAGAGCAGGTAAATATATTGCTGAAGAAATGTCAAAACCGGTTGTATCATACATTGCAGGAAGAACTGCACCTCCGGGCAAAAGAATGGGACACGCCGGAGCTATCATTCAAGGTTCTTCAGGTACTGTTGCAAGTAAAACCAAAGCATTAAATGAAGCTGGTGTTGAAGTAGCTAAAAAACCATCTGAAATTGTAGAATTACTTAGAAAGGTAATGTAGATGTCAAATCAGGAAATTATTGATAAATTATTAAAAGGCGAAATGAAGCTTTATCAGGTTGATAAAGAAGTTTCAGCCAAAGAAGCAACTGATATCAGAAGAGAATTTATTGAACAGAAATATGACCTGAAACTGGATAATATTTCAAATTACACTCTTGATATGGAAAGGGCTTCAGCAAGAAATATTGAAAACTCAATTGGAGTACTGCAGCTGCCTATGGGTATTGCAGGCCCATTAAAAATAAATGGTGAACACTGCAAAAGAGAAGTATTTGTTCCATTGGCAACTTCCGAAGGAGCATTAGTCGCATCAATAAATAGGGGAGCATCCACAATAACTGCTTCCGGAGGCGTTAATGCAAGAGTTGTTTCAGATTGCATGACCCGTGCACCTGCAATCAAATGTGAAAATGCAGGTGAAGCCTTAAAAATCAGACAATGGTTTATTGATAATTTCGATGAGTTAAAACAACTGGCTGAAAGTACAACTTCACACGGTAAACTGTTAAAAATTGATCCTATCTTAATCGTTGGAAGCTATGTATACCCAAGATTTGTTTTCTCAACCGGTGACAGTATGGGAATGAATATGGTTACAATAGCTTCTGAAAAAATCCTCGATAAGCTCTCACAGGAAACCACTGCAACACACATTGCATTAAGCGGTAATGTATGTGTTGACAAAAAACCTGCAGCTATAAACATTGTTGAAGGAAGAGGAAAAAGCGTAGTTGCAGATATATTGATACCTGAAGAAATCGTGGAAAAGAAACTTAAAACCACTGCAGATGCAATCGTTGAAGTAAACACAGCTAAAAACCTTATAGGTTCCGCAGCAAGTGGAGCCATGGCATATAATGCTCATTATGCAAACATGGTTGCAGCAATATTTTTAGCAACCGGCCAGGATGCCGCCCATGTTGTTGAAGGATCTCTTGGAATTACTACAGCTGAAAACAGAAATGGGGACTTGTATTTCTCAGTTAACTTGCCGGACTTGCCTGTGGCAACAGTCGGTGGAGGAACAAGTCTGGAAGTCGCACATGAAGGATTGGAGATTCTAGGTGTTGCAGGTTCAAATCATGCCCGTGAATTTGCAGAAATCGTTGCATCAACAGTTTTGGCAGGTGAACTGTCACTTGTCGGAGCACTGGCAGCAGGACACCTTGCAAGAGCTCACCAGGAACTTGGAAGAGGATAAAAATGGATGACCCTTTAGATGAATTATGTCCTCAAATTACCCTCGAAACAGATGATTTTATTATGGAAATATCTGTTAAGAAGGATTATTCTCAAATTAAAGATTTAGATGAAAGAAAAGAAGAATTCATCAATGATTTAAAAGATTTCATTAATGAATTCAGTGAAACTCCTGAATCAAAGGAGTTCATGGCTTTTTTTGATTAGTAGTAGGATTCATACATAAATTTGTATGATTCCATTATATAATTTTAAACTCCTGAATCAAAGGATTTTTATGGCTTTTTTTTTTGATTTGTAAACTATTTTTATCTAAATGGTGCAAGAATACCTTGACTTCTTCAAGTCGAGGATGAATTGCACAAAAAGAGCAGTTAGTTATCAAATGCTCTCGCTTATTCTTTATATATTGTCGGTTGATATATTATATTTTGTGTTCAAAAATTAGTTGAAATATAATAGATATTTTGATGTGTTTTTTCATGTTAGATGAGTGTATTATTGTTAATGAAGGTTTGAGGGTTAAGTTGTATCCTGATAAGGTTATGGCGGATAAATTTAATCGGAGTCTGGGTAATGTTAGATTTGTTTGGAATAATTTATTAACAGAATACCAGGAAACCTTTGAATTATTTAAACAACATGGTTATACAAGGCTAAAATGCAATCAAACTACATTCAATACAATGTTAACAATGTTGAAAAAGGAATATCCATTTTTATATGACAGTGAATCTAGCACATTGCAGCA
>NZ_SUTM01000018.1 GCF_015062935.1 Methanobrevibacter sp.
AAAATAAAATCCCATTATTGCTTGAAATTAAAAAATAAGAGTTTTAAATTGAAAATTCAATATTCAATTTTTCCCTTTAAAAAAATAATAGGAATGGGAAAAATCCCATTTAAACTTTACGAATATTTTCAAAAGCCTTTTCAATAGCTTCTTTTTGATTCATGTCTTCACATGCTTTTTTAACACGTTCCAAATCTGCGCGGGTTTCAGGATATTTAGGAACCGCACTGCATCCTCCGTCATCAATTTTGGATATTTCAAATGTACCTATTTTTTTAGCAATTTCTGTAATCTCTTCCTTATCCAATCCTATTAACGGAGACAATATAGGCATTTCAACACCATATCTTGTTGCAAGAATGTTTGACAGAGTCTGTGAAGCCACCTGCCCGACACTGCTTCCGTCAACTATAGCATCAGCACCCAATTTGAGGGCTAACTTTTCTGCTATGTGATACATTCCAGATTTGCATAAAACACAGGTCATTTTCTCAGGAGCGTAATCTTTAGCAGTCTGAAGATATTCTCCATAATCCACAATACGTTTTTTAATTGGAACTCCCTGAGCATATATGTTGAGCTGGTCAACCAATGCATTGAAGTTTTCTGTAACTTTCGGACCTGAAAAAGGATCATTGTTACAGTGAAGAGCCACCACTTCACATCCTCTTTTCATCATCAGGTATGCTGCAACAGGAGAGTCTATACCGCTTGACAATAGCACAATAACTTTTCCCTGTGTTCCTAACGGCAATCCACCAGGACCCCTGATTTTTTCATGGAAAATATAAGTATCATTTTCTCTTACTTCAACAAAAATTGTTAAATCCGGATTTGTCAAATCAACTGGTGCCAATACAACGTTTCTTACAACACCACCACAGTGGGCCGCCATTTCCTGTGAAGTAAAATCATGTTTTCCAACACGACGGCATTTAATTGCAAATTTGGTGTTTTCATCGATTAATCCTTCTGAAACCAACTCTTTAACATAAGCAGATAATGTTTCATCAATTTGCTCATAGGTTGTTTGTGTGGAAGTTGCAGGAGAATATGAAACAACACCAAAAACCCTGTTGAGTTTTTCAATTCCATCTTCAAAGTCTTCAGGATGAATATAAATTCTTCCCTGGTTTCTTTCTACATCGCATTCAAAAGTAGCTTTAATATTTTTAACTAGCTTTCTTTCAAAACGTGACCTTATCTTTGGACTTTTGAGTCCTATTTCACCATATCTGGCAATAATTAAATCATAATTCATAATAACATCTCTTTTTAGTGCACGCTGAAAAAAATAGCAATCCCTTCTATACTAGTTTTTTAAAATATAACAGCAAGTATATTTTTAAGGTTAATGATTATAAAAGTTTTTGTAAAAAAAGAAAAGGAGGATATAAAATATCCTTAAATTAAATCAACAGCAGTTTGGATAGCTTCATCCATCTTGTCAGTGTTTTTACCTGCACCTTGTGCTAAAGTCAGACGGCCTCCGCCGCCACCGCCAAGCACACCTGCTGCAGTTTTAATGATTTCATTAATCTTAACACCACTGTCAATTGCACTTTGGGAAGCTGCTCCTACGATTTTACCGTCACTGTTACCCATAATGACAACATCAGCCTTGCCGTTGTCGGTAAAGTCAGTAGCCATTTTCTGAAGCTCCTTGAAGTCAGCTTCGATTAACTGATGAACGACTTTAAGGCCATTGATTTCATCATACTCATCTGCAAGGGAGTTCATTTTCAGTGATGCAATTTCGGATTTCAAGCGGTCAATTTCATTTTTCTGTGCTTTCCATTCTGAGAAGAATCTGTCACAGGTTTTTGGAAGCTGGTCGTTTTCGACCTTGAATATTGATGAGCTTTCACGTAATATTTCACCGTCATGCTGCATTGAATCGATTGCTGCAAGACCTGCTGAAAAGTCAATCCTTTCAACACCGTCCTGAACCCTTTCGGTCTTGTTGATTTTAATCGGTCCGACAACACCTGTTCTCAGTACGTGTGTACCTGCGCATGCCTGTACGTCAACTCCCGGGATTTTAACTACACGAATCATTTTACCCGGAACGATACCTCCCTGGTAAAGGACAAATCCATATAATTCCTGTGCCTCGTCCCTTGTGTGGAATTGAATGTCCAGGTCAATGTTAGCCATAACGTATTCGTTAGCCAGTTTTTCGATTTCATTGAGCTCTTCCTGTGTAATACGTTTGTAGTGTGACAGATCTATACGTGCACGGGTCAGGCCGTTTTGTGATCCCGCTTGCCAGATGTGCTGGCCCAATACTTTTCTTGCAGCTGCAATCACCAGGTGAGTTCCTGTGTGGTGGCGTGCAAGGGTGATTCTTCTTGTCCAGTCAAGTTTACCTTCGACTTTTTTGCCAACCACATCATCTTCGAGGTCGCCATCTACATGATGCAATACGACATTGTCGATTTTTTCTGCATGTTTCATGTTAATGTCATTTCCGTCAATGGAAATGATACCAATATCGGAAGGTTGACCTCCTCCTTCAGGATAAAATACTGTTTTATCGAAGATTAAACATTTGTCCCCATCCTTTTCAACTAATCCTAAAACTTCGGCTTCAAATTCTTTTTGGTAGAAATCTTTATAGAACAATAAGTCTGTTTCAGGGAAGTCTACTTTGAATGTGGATTTTTTGTTTGATGTATCCTTTTCGTGAGCTCCTGCTACTTGAGTAAAGAAGTTATCCGGAACATTTACAGTAAAACCGTCACCTGCCATTTCAACAACGGTTTCAGGAGGAATTCCATGAGCATCATATAAGTCAATTAACATTTCAAGAGGCATTTCAGATTTTCCTTCTTTTTTAAGCCTTTTGATTGATCTTTTAACAATGCTTTTTCCTTTTTTAACTGTTGCAGCATATCTTTCCTCTTCCAAGGTGATGATGTTCATGATATGCTCTTCGGAATCTCTGATTTCAGGATAAAACTTGGATAGGAAATCAAGTTGAATTGCCATTACATCAGCTAGGGACTCTTTCATGTCCAACTCTTTCATGAATCTTATGGTTCTTCTTAAAACCAGTCTTGCCAAGTAACCTTCTTTAACATTGGATGGAATGATGCCGTCAGCAATCATGAATGCGAGACATCTTGTGTGGTCTGCAATGATGTAGATAGCTTCCATCGGTTCGGCAGCTTTTAAGTATTCTTCTAATGATAAATCTAAACTGTCTGCAACTTGTTGTCTGAGTTCCTTTAAATCACCGATATCTTCGATATCCATCATTCCTGCAATCTGAGCGTTTCTTCCTTGGATATCCTCATTTATTTCAACACCAGTCAATTCTTTGAGTTTGTCAACAACAGGTGCGAAACATGCATCGTATGCAGTTGGAGTTCCC
The DNA here is from genome assembly GCF_015062935.1 of Methanobrevibacter sp. NCBI lineage: Archaea > Methanobacteriati > Methanobacteriota > Methanobacteria > Methanobacteriales > Methanobacteriaceae > Methanobrevibacter > Methanobrevibacter sp. The sequence continues at coordinate 3,377 of NZ_SUTM01000018.1, forward strand.
TGTGAAATCCATGCAATACGTTCTAAACCGTAACCTGTATCCACAACCTTGATTGGAATTTCTTTTTTAGAACCGTCTTCCAATGTTTCGTATTGGATGAAAACCAGTGTTGCAAGTTCCACTCCTCTGCAGCAGACTTCGTAACATGGCCCTTCGTTACCTCCACCACTCCACCAGGATTTGATGAAAGTAATTTCTTCAGTGTTAATTCCGATATGATCAAAGAATTTATGACATAATTCTATTGTACGGTCTTCCCAGTAAATGAAGTCATCTTCCTTGTTAATTACAGTATGGGTCCCCATTGTAAAACAGGTCATATGACGGCCGGTTCTTCCAACATTGTCAACATCGTTGAGTCTGATTGAAGGCTGAGCCATTTCAATAGGGTTAGCCGGAGGTTTGACAAGACCTGATGTAATCCAAGGCTGGAAACAGAATATAGATGCTCCAACTAAAAATACATCATCCCTCCATCTTTTAGCCAGTACGGGATATCTGTGGACATGAGTGTGTCCTTCACTTTCTAAAAATTCTCTAAAAACTTTCTGGATTTCATATAAATTGTATGGTTTATCGGTTGCAGGATTTGCAATAAACTCATACTCATCACACGGAGCATCACCACAAGTATCTCTATCTACTTGAGAGTAAAACTCCTGTCCGCAAGTTTTACATGTTTGTTTTTTGTAACCAAGTTCATCAAAAATTTCTACCATATAAATCAGTTCTAATAATTTATTAGTATATAATATATTTTTAATTTAATAAATAATTAGCGAAAAATTTGATAAAAAAGGTTGTAATGAAAAATAGATTTAAAATTAGTAAAATAAGTCAGTAAAAAAAGATAAAAAAAGAAAGGTGATAGATTTAAAAAATCTATCCGAAGAGAGCTCCTAATCCAGCCATAGCTTCTTCTTCAGAAGCTTCTTCTTCTTCCTCTTCTTCTTCCTCTTCTTCTTCAACAGCTTCAGCTGCTGCAGGTGCAGCTGCAGGTGCTGCTGCTGCCATAGCAGTAGTTTCCATAGCTTCGTCGATGTCAACATCTTCTAAAGCTGCGATTAAAGCTTTGATTCTAGCTTCATCAGCTTCAATTCCTGCTGCTTCGATAATACTTTTAACATTTTCTTCGTTAATATCTTTTTCTGCACTGTGCAAAATCATTGCCGCATATATATATTCCATGTTATCACCATTAATTTTTTAAAGTGTTAGTTTTTATAATAATAAAAATTTTAATTTTAACCGAAGAGAGCTCCTAACCCAGCTGCTGCTTCTTCTTCACTATTTTCTTCTTCTTCCTCTTCTTCCTCTTCTTCTTCGACAACTTCTTCGACTACTGGAGCAGCTGCTACAGCAACACTAGAAAGTTTTTCAGCTAATTCGTCATCGATAGCACCAGGTGCGTCAGCAACTTCGGATGCTAAAGCTAACATTTTAGCTTGTGCTAAACCAATGATTGGTTCTGAAGTTTCAGAAGTCATTATTGCTGCTTCTACACCGACATTAATTGCTCTGGTGTATGCAAGAGTAATGATTGTGGAAATAGTTTCATCAGTAGGGATAGCTGCGTTTACAGATAAGTTGAATGCACTTCTAAATGCATTTTGTACGTCAGCTAATGTTTGTTCTTCGTCGATTGCTAGTACATCGGAAGTATAAATTGATCCTTCTTCATATACTGCTTTTAAGTCCATTCCTACTTCCATTGGATTAATTTCCAATCTGGATAAGGTTGCTGCTACTTGTTTGGATACTTCTTCGCCAGCTTTTACGACAACTGTTTCTTTTTGTACGCAAATTTTACCTTTATCAATTTTAGCAGGAATTCCAACTTGTTGTAATTCACCTAAAAATGGACCTGGTTCAAATCCTGTGTCCCCTTCAGGTACAACAATATCGTCTACAGCAATTGATCCTGGTTTTGCAGGAGCAGAAGTTTTACTGTCTTCTAATATTTTGTACAATTTGAAAGGATTCATTTCAGTTGCAACGAGTGCAATTTGACCATCCATATGTTCTGATAAATCAACAATGTTGGTTTTTTCAGCATTACAATCTTCAAGAGCTAATTTAATAAGATTTATTTTAGACATTCTGATTACAGCATTACCTTTTAATGTTTTTCTCATTTCTTGGAGCTGTTTTGCAGGAATGTTTTCTAAATCAACAAGACCAATAACATCGTATTCGTCAATTATTGCTTTAAGCTCTTTAACTTCTTCCTTTTTCCATTCAGCAACATGAGCCATTAGATCACCCTCACTACTGGTCCCATAGTTGTTTTAATAAACATGGACTTGATTTGACTTCTTCCTTTTTCTAAATTGCGGTCTAAGACTGTAAGAACAGTTTCTACATTTTCAGCTATATCTTCGTCTGACATGTCTTGGCTTCCGACAACAACCTGAATACTTGCTTGTTGTTTTACACCAACTTTGACAGTGTTCTGTAACCTTTCTAAAAGAGGAGCTAATTTGATACTTGCAGGCACTGGTTTTGGCATTTTTCCACGAGGACCTAAAACTGGACCTAGGAATCTACCAACGAGTGGCATCATATCAGCTTGAGCTACTAAGAAGTCAACAGAGTTAGCCATTTTTTTAGCTGCTTTTCTGTCTTTTCCAAACTCTTCTAAATCTCCTTTATTAATTACAGTGTCAAGACCAGCATCTTTAGCTTGAACAATGAGTTCCCCATCAGCAATGACTCCGATTTTAACATCTTTGCCACGGCCGTTAGGAAGAGTAACTTCCTCATTAAACCTATTTTCTGGCTTTCTGACATCTAAGTCACGGATATTAATAATAATATCTACGGACTCAGTGAAGTTTCTCGGCTTAGATTGTTCTTTTGCCTCCTTCACCGCGTTAATTACATCTTGTGTCATATTCATCCCCCATGAACATAAGTTCATTGGATTTTTTTGGTTTCATGAGAATCATTACAAGAAAAAAATTCTTAAACGATTGCATGAATTAAAAACAGTATATCAATTATAATAAAATTATAACGTCATATACACTGTTACTGTTAACTTAAATTTAAATTTTGTAGACAATATCTATTCTACTAAGATATCGTCGTATTCACCAGCATCTACTGCTTTTTGTGCTTCTCTAGGGTCTTTACCATCTACAGAAATACCCATACTTACACAGGTTCCCATAACTTCTTTTACACCTGCTTTGTAATCGTTAGCAAGTAATGAATCAAATTTCATTCTAGCGATTTTTAAAGCGGTTTCAATTGGTAAGTCATTTACAATGTCTAAACCTGGTTCATGAGAAGCTTTTTCGATGCCTAATTCTTCCATGATAAGTGAAGTAGTTGGAGGAGTACCAATTTCAATTTCGAATTCTTTAGTATCCCTATCAACACTAACGATAACAGGTACTTTCATTCCTGCAAAGTCAGCGCTTTTTTTATTAATTTCTTCTACTACTTGCATCATGTTAATACCGAGAGGTCCTAAAGCTGGGCCTAATGGAGGTCCAGGAGTAGCGCTTCCACCTTCGATAAGAACTTCGACTGTATCTTTAGCCATCAGTCAGCCTCCTTTTGAATTATTCTTATTTGATCAGCTTTAACAGTAACTGGAATAGGTACTGCTGCCTCTATTAACTCAAGGACGACTTCTTCACGTGATTCATCAATACGAACCACTTTCGCCCTTTCACCTTTGAACGGACCAGAAATAAGCTCAACAATACTTCCTTTTTGTATAGAGGAAATAATTGGCTCTGGTTTTAAGAATCTTTTTGCTTCATCGAAAGTAATGCCAACACTACCTTCAACTACCCCTCTTAAATGTTGTACTTTTAAGTCAGGGTTTCTGAGATCTATTTTTGTTGAAGATTCAACTAAAATATATCCTTTTAAAGATTCTGGGACAAGAATTGAGGAAATACCTATACCATCAATGGTTCTAGCTTTACGAGCTAAAAGTCTAGCTACATTCCTTTCTTGACCTGCAGAGGTCTTAAGAGCATATATGGAACTATTAGATTCTTCCATGAAAAATTCACCTATTTTAATATTTGACTAAGTTAATGAAGTCCCACGCAATGTGGTTCTTAGGTAATTCACAATATATTGTGAAAATTTACTAAGCTATCCCCCACCTTCAATTGGGTTTAAAACAATCATCTATTTGATTAATTTACTTATAAACTTTTTAAAGTCTTATTTTCGTTAATCCAAAAAGATAAATTCATACATTAAGTTAAAAGTTATTATAAAAGCCATAATTATTCAAGAATATATAAATTCCCGAAAATTAGAATTCTATAATATGAATATCTATTGCTTTAATAGTATATAAAAGTTTTCAAAAAAATAGAATTTTGAAATAAAATATAAAATTACAAAAAATTTTATTATAAAAAAAAGGGATCAAAAAAATGAAAATTGGTTTTAGATACCAATTAAGCTACCTGCTAAAACGATAACAAAACCAATAACACCAACGATTAAAACACCGATGGAAACAACTTTGGCCAGTTCTCTGTATTCTTTAGCATCAGGTTTTCTTGAAACTTTTAATACTCTTTTACTGTCTTTTATAAATTTATCAAAACTTTCTTGCACGTTCATTTAAATACCCTTTAATAAAAAAACTATGAAATAATCATAATTTAATGAATTATAATAAAATAATAGTAATATAATAATTTATATTTTATACATTAATAAATGTTTGTATTTTTTAAAAAAAATAAGTAAATGGAATTAGAAAATTCCATCAATGAAATCATCCAATTGGTCATTTGCAGGTTCTGTTTCCGGAACATCTTCAACATAATCATCATCAGAATCTTCACTTGGATTATAATTGGATTTAATACCAGAAACAACCACAGTAGTCCTGACCATATTTTGGAGACTTTCATCAATTTGAGTACCCCAAATAATATTAGCTTCAGGATCAAGTTTATCAGCAACAACTTGGACAATTTTTTCTGCTTCATGTAATGTTAAGTCTGAACTACCAGATATGTTTACTAAAGCACCAGTTGCATTTGAAATATCAATGTCTAATAATGGGCTGCTTAAAGCTTCATGTACAGATTCTAAAGCTCTGTCTCCAGAATCAGATTCTCCCATACCAATCATAGCCATTCCAGAACCGCTCATAATGCTTCTGATATCAGCAAAGTCTAAACTTACAAGACCTTTCTTGGTAATCAATTCAGTAATTCCTTTAACTGCTCTTCCAAGGATTTCATCAGAAACCATGAATGCTTTGTTCAATGGCAAGTTAGGAGCAACTTCTAATAATTTATCATTAGGAATAACAATGACTGTATCTGCGGATTCTTGAAGTTTTTCTAAACCTTGTTCTGCATTTTCTCTTCTTTTAATTCCTTCTGCAGAAAACGGCATGGTTGAAACAGCGACTGTTAATGCTCCTAATTTTTTAGCTATTTTAGCAATGATTGGAGCTGAACCAGTACCAGTTCCACCACCAAGACCACAGGTAACAAATACCATGTCTGCGCCTTCTAATTCATCCCTAATTTCATCTTCACTTTCTTCAGCGCATTCTTCACCAACAGATGGTTCTCCACCTGCTCCTAATCCTTTGGAAGTTTGTCTTCCTAAAAGGATCTTTTTGCTTGATTGACTGTAAAATAAATCTTGAGCATCAGTATTGACTGCGATAGTTGTAGCGCCTTCAATACCCATTTCGTTTAATCTTGAAATAGTATTGTTTCCTGCTCCACCAGCACCAACAACAAAAATATTAGTTTTTACGCCTTGAATAATACTAATTAAATCTTCATCTATATCAGAAGAGATTTTTTCTGGCTGTTTCTCTTCCATTCTTTGTTCGGATTCTTTGATTGCATCATCTATAATTTTCACAAGTTAACCCCACTTACTCTGCTAATAAAATTAATTGTTAAATATTTCTATCGTAACTAATATTTAAATGCACCTACTATTTAAAGTATTATGAAATTTTTACAAAAATCAAAAAAATATTTAATCCCTTGGCATTGCAATAATTTCATGGAACTGAAGGTTGAATAAATTCTTGGAATTGACCGGAGTTAAAATAACTGCAGTGTCAACACCATGTGCCCTTCCTCCGATAGCAATTATTTCTTCACCGACAGGAATTAAACCTGCATCACAAGCCATTAAAGAGATTTCAGCTGCAACTTTAACACCATGGGAAAACATTCTTAAAGTGTCGGCTACAACATCCAAAGGTGAATATCCTCCATACTTATTAGTAACACCCCTGGCAGCACCGCTGAAAGCATGCAATCCCTGGAAGGTTTTGATTCCTTCATTTTCCAATTCCTTAATCATTTCCTCTGAAATGTCTGACTCGTTGTCGCCGCTGAATCCCACATTGTGTGAAACATTGACTATTGTAATACTGTCATCGTCAATAGCCTGGCTTAACTTCAATGCGGATTCGCCTGTGGAAGATGCAATTAAAATATATTTTATATTGTCTGCAAGTTCCAATTTGTCTTTAACAGCCATAATCAATTCATCAGTATAATCATCACCTTGTTTATCAAAATATGTTATGAATTTTCTTGCCATAATCACACGACCTAAAATAGATAATTATTATAATCCCTATTATGTTATATTAGTATGTAATTAATTTTTATTAAAGATTTTTATGAAAGATTTGAAAAATATAAAACATGTAACAAATGGAGAATACATAGTTATTCCAATAGAAACAGGTTATATAAAGCCCAATGAAGATTTAAGTTCAATAATAAATCCTGCCATTGAATTGATGGAGGATGGCGATTATCTAGTTATTGCAGAAACACCGATTTCAGTTTCCCAAAACAGACTGGTGGATGAATCCCAATACAAACCGTCACTTACAGCAAAATTCCTGACAACAGTCTGGAGCAAATACCTCTGGGGATATGTTTTCGGCCCAATTTTGGGAATTAAAGAAAGGACAATAAAGAATCTTAGAAGATTGCCTGAAGAAACAAAATCCCACAAGGAGGTCGTGCTTCAATTGTATGGTTTAAAACATGCCCTGAAACCGGCTTCAGAAGCGGGAATCGATTTGAGCAATGCGCCTGGAACTTTCGTCTCATTGCTTCCTGAAAATCCCGAAAAGGTTGCAAAAGAAATTAAAAATGAAATAGGAAAAAATGTTTGTGTCATGATTATCGACACCGATGCGACATACATGAAAAACGGAAAATATTTTACAGGACTTCCGATAGCCATTGACGGGATTGATGCCGACAACGGATTTTTCGGATATGTCAGGGGCCAGCTTTCTGAAAATATGGGATCAACACCTTTGGGATGCAGTGAGAAGATGGATGTTGAAACTGCCCTGAAGATAGCCAACATTGCAGAAGATTATCAAAGGTCACTGTCCACGGAAATGAAAACAATTCACAGCGTCAAAGAGGTGCTGGGCAGTGAAATCGATGAGGTTACCATAGAGGCACTTGATTCAATAACCCACACCCCTGCCGTCATCATTAGAAAACAATAAATATTAAAAAAAATAAATCTTAACATTAATATAATATATTTTATTTTTTGTTTCATAATAGAATATAATAACATTAAAGCGTTTAGGGGAAATTAAATGATAGATGATCCATTAGTAAAGACATTATTAACAAACGTTGTTGAAGATGAAAGTAACTTACCTATTGTTGAAGCATTAATCGATGGTGTGGAAACCGATGAAGAAATAGCAAAAAAAACTGAAATCAAATTAAATATTGTTAGAAAAGTGCTTTATAAACTTTACGATTTAGGATTAGCCAGTTATAAAAGAAGCAAAGACCCCGAAACCCAATGGTTTACATATTCTTGGAAATTTGAAAAAGACGAAGTAATCAACCATATTAAAAAAGATTCAGAGCAATATTTAAAAATGCTCACTGATGAGCTTGAACATGAAGAAAACAACATGTTTTTCATTTGTCCTGACGGCCATGTGAGATTTGATTTTGATGATGCTTCAGATTATGAATTCCTGTGCCCTGTTTGTATGAACGAATTAGAATTCCAAGACAATGCTGAAAACATCAAACAGCTCAAGGAAGACTTGAAAATGGTTGAAAGTAACTTTAATTCATTCAATAAAAAAAATATTTAAACCGATAAAATGGAGATAGAATTACTCAAAAAAGAGAAAACTCCTGAAAATGTTATTGAACATTCAAAAGCAGTTTATAATAAAGCTATGAAAATAGCTTCTAATTTTAATCAAGCAGATTTGGATTTAATCCGCAAAGGCGCACTTTTGCATGACATTGGGCGGTCAAAAACCCATGGCATAACCCATGCAATAGTAGGTGCTGAAATCGCCCGCTCTTACGGTTACAGTCAGGATGTGCTCAATATTATTGAAAGACATATCGGTGCCGGCATAACCGAAAGTGAAGCTGTAAAACTTGGTTTGCCCGCTAAATCATACGTTCCCCAAACCTTGGAAGAAAAGATTGTGGCTCATGCAGACAATCTGATTAGCGGAAGCGAAGAGGTTGACGTTGATTTTGTCATTGCAAAATGGAAACGCAGAATTGAAGATCCCGACGACAATATTGAAAGACTGCTTAAACTAGATGAAGAATTAATTAAACCTTTTGAGGAATAAAATGAAAGTAATATGCTCAAGTGAAGAATCTTTGTACCGTCCTGAAGCAGTTAGATGGAGGCAAAGAATGGAAATGATGGAACCTCTTGGAGAGACCGTCGTTTTATTGCCGTGCAGTATGAAGAAACCTTATTCTAATTCCAAATCACACCAGAAATTCAGAAAATTAACAAGGTCATTTCAAGAACTTATTGTTACTTCCCCTTTTGGAATTTGCCCAAGGGAACTTGAAAATACATTTCCGATACAGTCCTATGACGTGAGCACCACAGGCAAATGGTCAGAGGATGAAATTGAAGAGAGCGGAAAACTGATAGAAAAATACACCAAGGGCAAGAAAATCGTGGCTAATCTTGCCGGAGGGTACTTGCAGTCCCTTGAAGCCTACTGTGATGATTTTGTTAATGTCTGTGTTGATGAAAGACCGACATCCCCTGAATCTCTTTACAACTTAAGAATGGAACTTAAAAAACATCAAAAGATTAACAGAAGGGACAAGACCCTGCATGAATTAAGATCAATTGCAAAATACCAGTTCGGTGAAAACGGTGATAAATTCATTCCGGACAATGTTAAAACCAAAGGAATGTACCATAAAAGAATCCTGTCCGACGGCAAACAGCTTGCATTGCTCAACAAGGATCATGGACTGTACAGGCTAAACCTTCCAGGTGGAGAAATATTGAAAGATATGGGAATAAATATAGTCAACATTGATTTTAATCTTGAAACCAATACCGTATTTGCACCGGGAATTGAAAAGGCAGACCACAGCATCATCCCGAATGACGAAGTTGTCGTGGTTAAAGACGATAATGTCATCGGAGTGGGCAAAGCCATTATGACCGGCTGTGAAATGGAAGAATGTGACAATGGTATTGGTGTGAAAATCAAACATAGATTTAAATAACATTTTGTTAATATAACAACATATATAAATACTAGAAATATTTATACTAATAAATACAAAAAATAGGAGACTACTTATGTCAGAAGATTTAGTAAATGATATTAAAGACGCAGTTTCTGTAATTAATGACCCTCACATGGGCATAAGCATTGTAGAAATGGGTATTGTACAAAATATTACCGTAGACGGAGATCAAGCTGAAATTATCCTTAAACCAACCAATCCTGGATGTATGAGTATCACCCGTATTGCAGCTGATGCAAAAGTAAGAGCTGAAAACGTCGAAGGTATTGAAAAAGCAAAAATTATCGTTGAAGGACATGCTATGGCAGAGTCAATTAACGAAATGATTAACAGATAAATTTTTAAATTTTAACTAAAAACTACGATATAACCGAAAGAGTTATATATAGTAATAAATATATGTATAAGTGTTGACAGTTAACTGTCACACTAATTATATAGGCTAGTGGCACAGCTTGGTTAGCGCGCTCGGCTGATAACCGGGAGGTCATGGGTTCGAATCCCATCTAGCCTACTTCTAACTATTTTTAAGATATTTTCATTTACATAACAATTTTATCTAAATTTTACCCGATTTTTTCACAATAATTATATACCATTTCGAACATATTATAACATAATTGTACAAAAAGTTGGAATGATGATTAAAATGTGGGAAAAAATAAATGAAAAATTTAAAAAGTATCCTGCACGTATAAGAGTTGCAGAAAAAATGATCGAACTTGGACTGTCCATTAACGAGGACGGGAAAATATACTGTGGAAATCTTAAAATAAGCGATAAAGCACTAGCAACAGCAGCAGACGTAGACAGAAGAGCCATTAAATCAACTATTGAAATCATCAAAGAAGACGAAGAATTAAACAACTTGTTTTCAAACATAATTCCCGCAGGAACATTACTAAAAAACATTGCAAAAAATCTGGAGCTAGGCGTAATCGAAATTGAAGTAGGTCCCGAAAGCGAAGGGATACTTGCAGCTACAACAAATCTAATAACAAAAAAAGGTATTGGCATCAGACAAGCATATGCAGAAGATACAGAGCTTCAAAGAACACCAATATTAACAATAATTACTGAAGAACCTGTAAAAGGGGATTTAATAAATGAATTTTTAAAAATAAAAGGAGTAACAAGAGTATCAATCTACTGATACAGACCGGAGTCGATTCTTGCTTGTTCCATTTCTTTATCTTCTTCTTCAAGAACTTCTAAAAGTTCTTCCCAAGCTTCTAAAGATTCTTTAGCAGCTTCTTCAGTTAATTTTTCTATTGCAAAACCTGCATGGATTAAAACATAATCCCCAACTTCTACTTCAGGTAAAAGGTCTAATTTTGCTTGTTGTCTTGCTCCACCAAAGTCAGCAACCAACAAATTTTCTTCCCTATCTATTTCAATAACATGAGCGGGTGCCGCAATACACATAATTCCATCTCCAAAATTTTAATATATACATTATTTACTAAATGATATTATATAAAATTATCTAAATAGGTGTTTTAATGAAGAATATTGTTATTGGTTCCGGCCCTGCAGGAAGATTAGGGTCTCTCGAACTTGGAAAATTAGGTGAAGACGTTACTTTAATTGAAAAAAACCATATAGCAGGTACTTGTTTGAATGAAGGATGTATGGTTGTATGTGCATTAACAGACATTACAAAATATATTGATCTGACCAACAGACTCAACAATCACGGATTCATCAAAAGCCAACTCGACATTTCATATGAAAAAATCGTTGCAAAAATAGTAGAAACCCAAGAAAAACTAAGGCATTTAAACCAGCTGGAAAATGAAAGTGTTGGAAACACTGTAATCTACGGTGAAGCCATCATTGATGAGGGAAATGTTAGTGTAAATGGAGAGAGCTTTGAATACGATAACCTGATGATAGCTACCGGTGCAAGACCATTCATTCCGGACATCAAGGGCAGTGAATATGGTCTTACCAACAAAGACATTTTAAAACTGGATGACATTCCTGAAAAACTGAACATCATCGGCGGAGGAATAATAGCCTGTGAAATAGCCAATATCTACTCAACATTAGGCAGTGAAGTCAATGTTATTGCAAGAAGCTCATTTTTAAAGGAAATCAGTGAAACCACCAAAAAATATGTTTTGGAAAACATAATCCCTGATGTTAATGTTTTGGAAAACACCAATGTCAGTGAAGTGTTTAAGGACAAGGTTTTAACTGATAACGGCGAGGAACTGGAAGGACAGGCATTTTTTGCTACCGGAAGGACCCCTAACAGTGAAATTGCAGAAGGCATCGTTGAGCTTAACAGTGACAAAACCATCAAAGTCAATGAAATGATGAAAACAAATGTTGAGAATATATATGCTGCAGGAGATGTTACCGGAGGATACCAGCTGACACCAGTAGCAAGAATGGAAGGTATCACAGCTGCAAGGAATATGGCAGGATATCCGAATAAAGTAAGCTACAATTGCATTCCTCAAACATTGAGTTTGAACATGGAAGTCAGTTTTGTTGAAAATGAAAAATCACAATGCAGTGAAGATGACAAGCAAACCATAGGAATTCCTGGAATTGCAGGACCTCACGCATTCTGGAACATTTTAACTGGAGATACCGGTTACACCGAAGTGGAATTCGATAAGAAAAACAATAAAATAAATAGAATCAATTCCATATCCCCATCATCCACAAGTGACGTGGCATATCTGTCATATTTAATGAGAATGGACTATGATTTGGATGATTATGGTGACTTTTTAGAAATACACCCATCTACTGATTCAAATTATAAAATAATAAAGAATTTGTGGTTATAATATAACCCTTATTCTAACTTTTTTAAAATTTTATCTATTAATTCATCACCAGCATTCAGGCATTTTTCAGCATAAATACGGTTATTTTTCTTCATGGAATCGTAATTTGCGAAAGCTTCATCAATACTTTTGCAGACATCTCTTATTTCAGATTCTATTATAGCTCCTTTATATACACCGGCCATATTCTGATATCTTCCCCATTTTACTTTAGTTAATGTGATTATAGGGATTTCGGAAGCGACTGCCTCTTCAAGTGATACGCCATCATCTGTGAGAACTGCCAAATCAGCATATTTGAACAGGTGGCTGATCCAGTCAATGTATCCTGCATAGATGATTTTTTCATTATCTATTGAATCCAGATACTCATCATGCAACGGCAAACCAAGCAAAACAAGATTATATTCATCACTGCATTTGGAAACAATGTTAATGGCATCTATCATTCCTTTAAAGATTGATGAACCTGATGAAAACATGATTGTTTTTTTATTTTCATCAAAATTAGGATATTCCTTAAGTTTTTGAAGTGCTATCTGGGCATCTCCCTTACCAATATTTTCCGCTAAAGGATAAAATGTCTTATCAATGTTTTTAGGTAATGTTTCCCATCTGAACTTGTCTATTTCAGGAAACAGATAACACTGATTGAATTTAGGACATACCTTTGAATCAAGCGGTGTTGAGATTAATGAAAATGCAGGTTTTCTTGCAAGTTTAGCACCTATTGAACCTACAATAGCTCCTCCGCCTAAAACACCAACAACAAAATCATAATTCTCTTTTTTAATCAGATTTCTTGCTTTGAATGTTGCTGCAACCAGTTTCAATGCACCTTTTGCAGCTGATAATTTGGTGGCCGCATGACCTCCTGCCTGAGGAATTGATATTTTATGCCATGAATAACCGTTTTTCTTAAACAGAATCCCCGGTGCGGATTCGTCAAGAGCTATTTCACATGTCACGCCTCTTTTTTCAAACAGTTTTATGACATTCAATGCAATAGCTGCATCACCGCCCAAACCTCTTCCGGTAACTACTACTAAAGCTTTCATGTTATGGCCTGCCTAACCTTAGTTTTGATTCTGATGGAACATATCTTTGAGGATGGTGCGCATGAGGATTGTACAGCAATCTTCTGAAACCTAAACTGATCAGTAAAGGATTGGTTACTTCATATTGCTTGTCTTTGAAAATCCATTTTCTGAACATGTCTCCTAATCCCCCGCCGGTCAGTACATCCATGAAATAATCTCCGAAAGTAGGGTCCAACAGCCTTAGATTTTGTCTGAAGAAGACTTTCAGGTTGTTTCTTCTAACGAATGCAATCAGTGCAGTGGTTACTATGAACAGTACTATTAAACTCCATAGTCCTCCGACCAGATAAAATGAAACTCCGAGTGCTATTGCAAATACATGGTTTCCGACTTCACCAAGCATGATTTTTCCAGCAAAGTCCAATGGACAGTACCCCAGACATACCACAAGAAGCAGGACAGGAGTGTAGAATGCAGGAAGTTCAGCAACATCCGGAGATCCGAAAATTACCATAAGAATCATTGTTAAAACAGACATTATCATTGTCACAATACATGTGGAACCAGGCTGCATGTCTGAAATGTTCAACGGTTGAACGAGAAGCGCGATAAATATTGAAGATACTCCCAAACCTAAAATGAAACCTGCAATCATCACAAGAATCATTCCGATTCCGCGTGAAAGCTGACCCCATTCAATTCCGAACGGAGATTTTTTTCTTCCGAGAATATCATCAATCAATGCAAATACACCGATAATTAAAATTAGGCTATTGTATCCCGGTAAAAAGTAGAGTGACAAAATAATGAATGGAATTATTCCTACTGCTCTTGGAATTCCGCCACGTACATTGGGAAATAAATTGCCCATATATCCCCTTTTACCAAGGAATCTGAAAATGATATCGACGATACCTGTTCCAATGAGGGAAAAGAGAAAAACAAAAATCAATGCTAAAAATATCGATGTATACATCATATAAATCACAATTCAAAATTACTATAAATAAATTTACTAGTTAATATTATATAAAATTAAGTTATTTCGTATCTTAAAATGGCCGCCATACCACCTAAACTTTCGAGCTGTTTACCGCCTTCATGTTCACTGCTGATAACCATGACTGTACCTTTCATATTTTCAACCATATCCATCAAATCACCCATATTTTCACTTGCGACCTTTGTATCGAGGATTAAAAGTTCACCAACGGCACCAAGGTTGATTGCGTTTTTGACTTCCTTTAAACCGTATGCAATTTTGGATGAATTTTTGCCTATTTGTTCGAGAAGCCTGTTGATGGCACCCATTTCGATAGCTACCCTGTTTTCGGCAGTCAGCTTCTCGACTGTGCCTTTTTTGAGAACTTCACTGATTCCGACACGGCCTCCTGAACCTGTCGGTTCAATGACGGACATCTTGGCCAAATCCTTATGCTTTTCCTTTAGATAATCATAAAAATCGCTTTTGACAAAACCTGGACCTGCAAGAACAATGTTTTGTATCGAATCAAATTTCACTATTGACTCAACTACTTTCTCATAAAATTTAATGATATTTTTCTGGCGGTTTTTATCCACAATTCTTTTTCCTGAAACGTTTCCCTTAATCGGACCATAATATTCGATTCCGAACTGTCTCATCAACCCTAAAGTTGCAGTGTCATCTTCAAGAACAACTATTATTGCGGATAATTTTTTAGAAGCGTCAATAGCCTGGTTAAGTCTTTTAATAGCCCATTTAGACCATCTTTCCTTTACAATCTTCAATGGAGTGTTGAGCTTAACCTCCAAGGTGTGGTGTGAACCTAAAGGAATCAGATCTTCCGGCCCTCTTGTGATTACTCCTGTCAGTCTTAATTTTCCTGTGAACAAATGAAAGGAAATGTTTTCAATTTCCAGACCCAGATAAAATGTTTTTTTAACTCCCCTGTCACTTCTGAGTTTATCTCCGGTATTGTCCTGAATACGACGGGTTGTCTTTGAGGATGCATTGTCTCCGACTTCAACGATATGGGAGAGATGCCATAAATCGTCCAGTGTTTCAGGCACAACCTCGATTATTCCTTCCTTTGTATCTTGATTTATAATTTTCATGCTTTCAAAAATATTATATTTTAACTTATTAATGAAATTTGCCCAAGGAGCATTTCACATTAACGGTTGAAAATTCCACATTGCATCCTAATCTTCATAAGGGTATATATCCCCATTCAAATTCAGACTGAATTTCAAAAATGCTTAATGTTAATGTAAATTACAGCTTATAATTCAACAAACATCCACTCAACAGTGCATTTTAATGAAGGTTATATATTTAAAGAGATAAACATTAAGTACATGAATGTTGGAATTATTGGTGGTAGTGACGGTTTAGGTAAGACACTTGTATACTATTTTAGAGACGAGTTTACAGTTTACATCAGTGCAAGAGACCACAAAAAAGGCAGAGCAGTGGCTGAAGAATTGAATATCAACTATATTGAATCCAATGCAGGATTGGCCAATATCAGCGATATTCTAATCATTTCCGTACCTATCCAACATACAAGCGATGTGATTCGTGAAGTTGCTCCTTTTATGAAGGACGGGTCTGTGATGATTGACGTTACCTCCATTAAAGAGGAACCTTCCAATACTATGAAGGAAGTTTTACCCGAAACAGTTGAATACATTCCAACACATCCTGTTTTTGGTCCAAGAACCACAGAACTTGACAATCAGGTCATTGTACTTACTGCAGATAAGAAAGGCAAATGGTATGAGCGAGTTTATAATTATCTGGCAAACCAGAACATGAGGATTATTGAAACCACTCCTGAAAAGCATGATTTCATGATGAGTATTGTCCAGGTTCTGACTCACTTCTCATTTATTTCCACAGCATATGCTTTTGAAAAGCTGAAAGTGGACATTAATGAAACCGAGGATTATGAAAGTCCGATTTATAATCTGATGATTGATGTGATTGCCCGTATTGTTGCGCAGAATCCGTATCTGACATACAATATACAGTCCATGAACAGCAATGGCCCAAATATAAGAAATACATTTGCAGATGCAGTTCTGGAACTTAGGGACGTCATCAATAATGCTGATGAAGATGAATTTGTTAAAATCGCCATTAAAGCTACAAAGAATATGGGTGACATTAAAAATGCATTGGGTAGAAGTGACAAGGCAATTTCTGCTTTAAGTCATGAGTACGGCCTGTTGCATAAATCTGTCGGAAAAGAAGTTGGATTAAAACACATTTACTCCGGAAAAATCCATGTTGGAGTTCTGGAAAGTGTTGACGGCAAAACTGCAGTTTTAAAATCTGGAAACAAAACCAAAAACCTGCGTATTGCAAATATTGATGTTTTAAGTGATGCTGAACTGCAGGAGTGGAAAATCCATAATTTAAAACATGAAAAACAGTCAATCAGCTGTGTATTTTCTAAAAATGTGAATGTTAATGTTATTGAGGATACCGTGCTGAATATGGACAATATCATTGATATCAGACTGATTGATGCGTATAACGGCCCGCAGATTGATGAAAATTCTATAAGCCTGACTTTTGAGGTTGAGGCATTGTCAAAAAGTGACATTGAAAATGTGATAAAATTATTCACAGGTTTTGGCGGAACCATAAGATAATTTGTTTTAGTAAATGCGAACAAATATTAAACTGTCTAAAAGTAACTAAATTTTCAATCAGTCTATAACAACTTATTTTTTTATTTTTTTTAATATCTAAATAAATAAACTTATCATCTTTGTAATACCTGAAATAACATTCTTTTTTACAACATTTAAACTGTTTTTAATGGGAATTTAAAAAACACCAAAACCGAAACCTTTATATAGTAAGACATACACAGATATCTTTGTCAATAAAGTTACAAAAAGTAACAAAAAGATTTTGACACATTACAGTTATTTACATTACAGCCAATCAAGGAGATGATTAATATGGCAGAAAATGAAATCACACTAAAAGTTGCAGAAGCAATTTCACAAAAGGACGTGGGTCAGGGAGTAGCAAGACTTGATCCAAACATCATGGATGATTTAGACATCCACGAAAGAGATTTAATAGAAATTGTTGGTGAAAGAAAAACTGCAGCTATCGCTCTTCCTTCTCAAACCGACATTGGCCTGGGAGTTATCAGAATTGACGGATTAGTCCGTAAAAACTCAGGAGCAACCATCGGAGGAGAAGTCACAATTAAAAAAACCAAAGCAACTGAAGCTAAAAAAGTTGTTTTAGCACCAATTGAAAACAACATTCGTGTACAGGGTGACGTTCGTGGCCTGTTTGCAGGAAAAGTAATGGTTCAGGGAGATATCATAGGATCACAAATAAGAGCCCCAAGACCAAGGATGGGCTTTAACAGTCTTTTTGATGAACTGATGGACTATACCCCTGCCATGAAAGAAATCAAATTTGCAGTAGTGTCCACAAATCCGAAAGACATCGTTATTGTCGGCCCGAACACTGAAGTGCAGTTACACGAAAGTCCAGTGGACGTAAGCAAAATCGAAGGTGTCGGAAACCTCGTTGATGTCAGCTACGAAGACATAGGAGGACTAAAAGAAGAAGTCAAAAAAGTAAGGGAAATGATTGAAATTCCTTTAAAAAGGCCTGAACTCTTCGAGAAATTAGGAATCGCACCACCAAAAGGAGTGTTAATGCACGGACCACCAGGTACCGGTAAAACATTACTAGCTAAAGCAGTAGCTAGTGAAAGTGATGCCCATTTCATCGCAATCAATGGGCCTGAAATCATGAGCAAATATGTGGGCGGATCCGAAGAGAACCTAAGGGAATACTTCGAAGAGGCTGAAGAAAACTCACCTTCAATCATATTTATCGATGAACTTGATGCAATTGCACCAAAAAGAGAAGAAACCAATGGAGAAGTTGAAAGAAGAACCGTTGCACAGCTTCTTACATTGATGGACGGTCTTAAATCCAGAGGACAAGTGGTTGTAATCGGTGCAACCAACAGACCGGATTCACTTGACCCTGCACTCAGAAGACCTGGAAGATTCGACCGTGAAATAGAAATCGGAGTACCTGACACCGAAGAAAGAAAAGAAGTTCTTGAAATCCACACAAGAAATATGCCTCTTGCAGACGACGTTGATTTGGACAAAATCGCAAATACCACTCACGGATTTGTAGGAGCTGATCTCGAATCATTATGTAAAGAGGCAGCAATGAGAGTAGTAAGAAGAATACTTCCTGAAATTCAGAATGACGAAGAAATTCCAAAAGAAGTAATGGAAAAAATTGTTGTAACCGGCGATGACTTTAAAAATGCTCAAAAGGAAATCCAACCTTCCGCACTCAGAGAAGTGCTTGTCCAAATCCCAGACATCAAATGGGATGACATAGGAGGTCTCGAAGATGTTAAACAGGAACTTAAAGAAGCTATAGAATGGCCTTTAAAACATCCTGAAACATTCCAACGCTTAGGAATCAGACCACCTAAAGGAACATTGCTTTACGGAATTCCTGGAACAGGTAAAACATTGCTTGCAAAAGCAGTGGCAAGCGAAAGTGAAGCCAACTTCATTTCAGTCAAAGGCCCTGAACTTCTATCCAAATGGGTAGGAGAATCCGAAAAAGGAGTTAGAGAAGTCTTTAGAAAAGCAAAACAAGCTTCCCCAACAGTGATCTTTTTCGATGAAATAGATGCAATAGCCAGTGCACGTAGCGGAAATGACACTGACAGCGGAGTTACAAAAAGAGTAGTTAATCAGTTGCTAACTGAAATGGACGGCCTGGAAGAACTTGAAGACGTTGCAATCATTGCAGCAACCAACAGACCTGACATCCTTGATGCAGGATTAATGAGACCTGGAAGGTTTGACAGACACATTCAAGTTAAAGAACCTGATGAAGAAGCAAGACTTGCAATCTTTAAAGTACATACAAAAGACATGCCTTTAAAAGACGATGTAGACCTCAAAAAATTAGCTAAAAATACAGAAGGATACGTTGGAGCAGACATTGAATCCGTATGTAGAGAAGCAGCAATGTTAACACTAAGGGATAACCTCGAAGCTAGTGAAATTCCATACAAATACTTTAAAGAAGCAATAGAAAAAGTGAAGCCAGGGAATAACAAACAAGACGAACAGTTAGTTCAATATATGTAGGGAAGAAAAACACTTCCCTCACTTAATCTTATTGATTTCTAACCATATTTATCCGGGAGGGATACAGAAATCTCTCCCTAACCTCCATTATATAATTAAAAACAAATATCTATTTTTTCGAAATCAGATTCGGTAGAATCATATTATCCGGCACTTTAAAATTGTGAAATTGTTGTGCCCCATATTTTATGAATTTGAATTTTAATCCTCCAACGCCATATTTCGGATTATATCCAAAAACATTTTTATATTCATCCAGATCATTGCGCTCTTTTTTTAATTCATTGAAAACTTCATATAATGCTTTTGTATCATCAATGGCCCTATGAAAATTAACTTCTTCAACTTCATAATACCTTACAGCATCTATTAGTTTATGAGGATATTTTTTTCTGTCTTTCAATACAGTCAGAGTATCCAGCCAGTCCAGTTTAGACAGAAGCCCGTATGCCTCATCAGGATAGTATTTCTTCAGCAAAAAGTAAATAAAAGACAAATCGAACTGGGCATTGTGTGCAATCATTAACGCATCATCAAGGAGGCGCTCCCTCAAATCAGATGCCACCTGTTTTTCACTTAAACCTTCATTTTCAAGCATGGCATCAGTAATGCCTGTGATTTTAGTAATTTTAAATGGCAACGACTTTTCATATTTAATGAATTCATCATATTCTTCAACGATTTTGCCATCCACAACAGTAATCATTGCCAGTTCTATAATCTGACAGTTCCTGCAGTTCAAACCGGTTGTTTCAGTATCAAAAAATATCTTTTTAATTGTAATGCCTCCAGTTAAAGCAACTTACGAGGAGAATCATCCTTGTTTCTCGGATAATCATTGGTTGTTAAAGGTTTGTTGATTTTTTTAAGACGGTTGTCCAAAAATCTTCTTCCGTCCTCGCTTGCACAGAATATTGGTACCTTTAACCCGTAGTAATATGGTTTATGCTCATCGGCATAGTCGCTGACCTCTTTTGAGGCGCAGGCAGTTACGATATCCCCATTTTTAAATACCATTTCTGCTTCCTCTGCACTTACGCCTGTTGTATGTGCAACAAAGATATATACATTGACATCGTCATCAACAGGATACTGGCGAAGTTCCTTTATCATAGGTGAAGGAATTACGGTTATGGCAATGTTTTTATAGCCTTTTTCAATAGCTATCTTCAATCCTTCCAGTTGGTTAAGCTCTGCTGTTTCCGGATCAAGTACAATGCTTCCTGTATCTTCAAGTTTTTTAATTACTTCAGGTATAGGAGTGGTGCTGATGAGACCTGACACTCTTCCACCGACTCCCTGTACAACACGTGGATTTGTCATGATTACTGTTCCTGCACCGTCACATGCGCCGACAACACAGTCTATCTCTCCGTTTTCCATGTTTGTTTTTAAGATTTCGGAAATTCCGACGGTTACCAGGTCGTCCATTTCAATGACCCTGTCTGGAGTGCACATTCCAAAGTCCTGAATACGGAAATTGATGTTTTTGCGGATGAATTCCTCGTTGAGTTCATCTACCTTATGCATTGCATGAAACATTGGACAATATTTCATTTCTGATGAACCAACTTCTGTAATCTCTCCGTTTTCAATAACGACTCTAACTTTACCTAATGTTTCTATCACATGTCTATCTTCAGCCATATAACCACCATCATGTAATTTTTTAAAAATTATTATATAAAAATAATTTTGTTAAATAATTCTATATAGTATGAACAGAAAATATTATTAATGATTAGTCAACAAGAGGGATGAATTTGACTCAGAAAAGTGAAGCGCAAAAAGGTAATGTCACTCCTGAAATGGAGTTCGTTGCAAAAGAAGAAAATATAGATGTGAACAAGTTAGCCAGATTGATAGACAAGGGATTAGTTGTAATTCCAAAAAACATAAATGGTCATTCAAAACCATGCGGTATTGGTGAAGGACTTAAAACCAAAGTTAATGCAAATATCGGTTCATCATCAAAAATCGACGATATAGAACTGGAAATCAACAAGGCCAAATTAGCTCAGGAATATGGTGCTGATGCACTGATGGATTTGTCAACCGGTTCGGATTTAAGGCTGTTCAGGCAAAAAATTATGGATGCTGTCGACTTATGCATCGGGACAGTACCTATCTATGAGGCAGGTGTTGTTACACTAGCTAAAAACAAAGAAATCATAGATATGGACCCTGACGATATCTTCAAGGCCATTGAAAACCAGGCAAAAGAGGGAGTGGACTTCATGACACTTCACTGCGGCATTACAAAAGATCTTGTTCAAAAATTAAAAGATGCAAACAGAATGATGGGCATTGTAAGCCGTGGAGGAACATTCATGGCCTCCTGGATTAATCACAACGATGAAGAAAACCCATTATACAAAAATTACGATTATCTTTTGGAATTATCCTACGAATACGACATTACATTATCATTAGGCGACGGCCTGAGGCCAGGCTGTCTGGCTGATGCAAGCGACATCCCTCAAATTCAAGAACTTGTTAATCTGGGCGGTTTGGTTAAAAGAGCTCAGGATGCCAATGTCCAGGTAATGGTTGAAGGGCCGGGACACATGCCTCTCAATCAAATCAAGGCAAATATGGAAATTCAAAAAACAATATGTCACGGCGCTCCGTTTTATGTATTGGGTCCTCTGGTTACCGACATCGCACCTGGTTACGACCACATTACAGGCGCTATAGGAGGAGCTATTGCCGCATCATCAGGTGCAAACTTCCTGTGTTATGTAACTCCTGCAGAACACCTTTCCCTACCAAGTCTTGAGGACGTTAAGGAAGGAGTTGTAGCATCCAAGATTGCAGCTGAAGCGGCTGATGTTGCCAAAGGCCTTGACTCAGCATGGACTAGAGAAAAAGCAATGGCAAAGGCAAGAAAAGAATTCGACTGGGAAGCTCAATTTGACCTCGCACTGGACAAGTCAAAACCAAGAAAATACCGTGACAAATGCGAACTTGACGATGATGAAATGTGTGCAATGTGCGGAGAATACTGTGCAGTTAAAATAGCAAAAGGAGAATTTTGATGAAATATCAGGAATTGGTTGATGTCTACTCTGCACTAGAGGCAACTACAAAAAGACTGGAAAAAACAGAAATAATTGCAGAATATCTAAAAAAACTGGATTCAGAAACTATTGAAAAGGTAGGCCTTCTGATTTTAGGTGTCGTATTTCCTGCCTGGAGTTCTGAAGAAATTGGAATCGGAGGTAAACTTGTTGAAAGGGCAGTTGCTGAAGCTGTAGGAACCACACAGGCAGCAGTGGAAGATGCAGTCCGTGATGAAGGAGATATCGGTCTTGCATGCATTAAGCTATATGCAAAAAAATCCCAGATGACCTTTTTCTCACAGCCTCTGACAATTGACTTTGTTTTCAACAGCCTGCGCAAACTGTCACAAATCAGCGGTTCAAGGTCAACCAACCGTAAAATTGCAGTCATTTTGGAATTGTTGAGCCAGGCAAGTGCAACTGAAGCGAAATACCTTACAAGAACAATTACAGAAGAGCTTAGAATAGGAGTGGGCGACGGTGTTGTCCGTGATGCAATAGCTCAGGCATTCAATATCGACAAGGCAGTTGTTGAGCGAGCCCAAATGCTTACAAACGATTTTTCAGTTGTTGCACGTACCGCAAAAGAGGAAGGTGAAGCCGGACTTAAAAAACTTAATTTAACACCTGGAACACCAGTCAAGCCAATGCTTGCGCAGTTGGCGCCTCCACTTGATGAAATCATCCCTGAGATGGGAACTGCAATATGTGATACAAAGTATGACGGAATAAGACTTCAGGTTCACAGAAACGGAGATGAAATCAGAATATTTACCCGCAGACTTGAAAACATCACTCATGCGCTTCCGGAAATCGTTGAACTGTTCCGTGAGCATTTGCCTCATGAAAACTACATTGTGGAAGGTGAAGTGATAGCTACAAGAGATGGAAAACCACTACCGTTCCAGAATGTCCTTCATAGAGTCAGAAGAAAACACAATGTTGAGGAAGCTATGGAAAACGTTCCGTTGAAGTTATATCTCTTTGATGTATTGTTCTACAAGGTACCTATGATAGACGAGCCACTTATGAAAAGGCGTGAAACATTGGAAGAGATTGTAGACACATCCGTCGATGAAATGAATCTGAGTACCTTAAAAATCGGAACTCCAGACAACATCAATGAGATTCAGGAGCTGTTTGAAACTTCCATTAAAGACGGACATGAAGGAATCATGATTAAAGACTCACAGGCACCATACATTCCAGGACTTAGAGGCAAAAAAATGCTTAAATACAAGGCAGAGCCTGAAACACTGGATATGGTTGTGATTGGCGGAACATACGGAATCGGTAAAAGAGGGGATTTCGTTGGATCATACCTGGTGGCCCTTAGAGATGAAAATGATGATTTTAAAAGTGTGGCATATGCTGCAACCGGACTTGATGACGCCACCCTTGAATACTTAACTGGGAAAATGAAAGAGCTTGAAATTTCAACAAAAGGTCGTGAAATCAAGGTGGAACCGAAAATTGTTCTGGAAATTGCATTTTCTGAAATTGTAGAATCTCCGGAATATGAAACCGGTTACTCATTAAGGTTCCCTGTCGTTAAAAATATAAGAAAAGATAAAAGTCCGATGGATGCAGATACCGTGGAAAGACTGCTTTCCATGTACCATACAGGAAATTAATTTTCAGGAAGTGCCTTGACGCTTCCAATCACATATCTTGTCAGAGGATATACAATCATTTCATAGACTGTCTTGAACAATGCTTGCGCAACTATCATTATAATCAATGCTTCAACAGGCATTGTTCCTAAAAATCCTATTGTTATGAAAATAATCGCATCCAAACCTTCACCGAATAATGTTGAGAGTATGCATCTGAAAAACAATTTTTCTTCGTTCCATTTTTTCAAAACCACCATCAGCTTTGCATTAACAAGAGAACCTGCCAGATATGCGATGAAACTGGCAATAAGCAATCTCAATGTGGAACCCAACACAACACCAAATGCATCTGAATTTTCAAAAAATTCAGGCGCCGGAAGCAGGATAGTTATATTGTAACAGATTACGGCAACAAGATTCATCAAAAATCCAAGCAAAATTACTTTTCTTGCCTTTTCATAGCCGTATACTTCAGCAAGAACATCATTGACAATGTAGATTATCGGAAATATTATTACACCGCAGGGAAGGACAACTGAGAAAAAATCAAATGTTTTTCCGGCAATGATGTTTGAGATTATCAGTGATGCTGTAAAAACTCCTGTAAGCATTGCATACAATTCTGTTTTTGTTAAGTTTTCAAACATGATAATACTATATTTTCAATGCTAAATAAATTTTACAAGTTGAAATCCTATCGGCTATTTTTAATTGAAAACACAATGAAAACTTATGGAAATCACAGATGACAAATTATTGAAAATAGCTTTGATAACTTCACTTGTTGGAATAATCGGCCTTCTGATATTTACACCAACGATTGAAGTTAAAAAAGTAAAAATAGAAGACATAAATCGTGGAATGATTGATGAGGAAGTATGTATTGACTGCGTTGTAACGGAAGTAGCATCATCAGCATCGAAAAGCAGTTATTTTTTAACCGTCAATGACGGCACGGGCCAAATGCCCCTTATAATATTTGAAAGCCAGGCTGCCGAACTTCAATCATCCAATATGGACATTCACGACTTTAAAGATAAAAAAGTGGAAGTTAAAGGAACCATAACCGAATACAATTCAGATTTGGAACTGATTTTATCAAGTGGTGACAGCCTGAAAATAACCGGTTGATAAATAGTTATTTATTACTTGAAAACAAAAGTAACATCATTAAAATGTATAGGAAATAATAATATGTCTGACAAAAAACGATTATTTGGTACTTTTGGTGTGAGAAGAACTGCAAATGACGTTTTAACTCCAGAATTTGCATCAAGACTAGCAGCATGTTACGGTACACAAATTAAAGGAACTGTTGCTGTTGGCGGAGACCCAAGAACCTCCACGGTCATGTTAAAAGAAGCAGTTAAAGCCGGACTTTTATCAAGCGGTTGTGACGTAGTGGATTTAGGAATTTTACCAACACCAGGAGTTCAGTATGCAGTACGTAAATATTATGACGGAGGAGTAATGATTACAGCATCACATAACCCTCCACAATATAACGGACTTAAATTTTTAGACGAATTCGGTATTGGAATTCCTGACGATGTGGATCTTGCAATTGAAAAATTATACTTCGATGAAGAGCCTGACAGAGTTCCATTCAACGAAATCGGTCAACTTTACCACAATGACAAGATTATCGAAGAATACGTTGATGAGGCAATCTCCAAAGTGGATGTTGAAGCAATCCGCAAAGCCAACCTGAAAGTTGTTGTAGACTGCGGATCCGGAGCAGGATGTTATACCGCCCCATACCTAATCAGAAAATTGGGATGTGAAGTCACTACACTCAACGCTCAGGCAGACGGATTTTTCCCAGGCCGTGACCCTGAACCTATTGAAGAAAACCTTCAGGAATTAATCAGCGTCGTTAAAGAGCTTGGTGCTGATATCGGTCTTGCACACGACGGAGATGCTGACAGAACCATTTGCATTGACGAGAAAGGTAATTTTGTTTTAGGTGATAAGACATTCACACTTGTTGAAAAACAGATGCTTAAGGAAAACAATGGAGGAACCATTGTAACCACCGTTGCAACTTCCCAGGCAATTTATGACATTGCAGACGAATATAATGGAAATGTCATAGCCACCGCTGTTGGAGACTTGCTTGTTGCACGTAAACTCAAGGATGAAGACGGACTCTTTGGTGGAGAGGAAAACGGAGGATTGATTTTCCCTGATTTCGTTTATGGAAGAGATGCAGTAATGACTGTTGCTAAAATCCTGGAAACAATTGCAAAAGAAGGCAAACCTTTATCCGAACTCGTAGGAGAGCTTCCGGTTTATTATGCAAGTAAAATGAAAATCGAATGTCCTGACGATGAAAAAGAATTTGTAATGAAAAGCATAGCCGAAGAAATTCAAAACACCACCGACTTTGAATTGGATTTAACTGACGGTGTTAAAATCCTAAAAGAAGACGGCTGGGTAATCATCAGACCATCAGGAACAGAACCTATTTTCAGATGCTTTGCCGAGTCCGACTCACAGGAAAAAGCTGACGAAATGACAGACTGGGGAATAGGTTTAATTAAAAAATATAAAAAATAGAATCTTGCCCCATTTCTAGTTTTAATTATATTGATTGAAGATATAATTAAAACTAACTTTAACTTTAAAACCATCATTAAAATAATAGCTATTTTTAAAATAAAAAAAGTTGATTTTTAAATAAATGAAAATATCATGTAGCATCTACATGAACTTGGCTAAAAGTTTTCCAAACATTCTTCTTTTAGGAAAAATGCATCCTCATTGTCAGGGTTTCTAAGCAATACCTTGTTGAAACTGTCAACAGCCTCTTCGAATTTTCCAAGTTCCATCAGAACGACACCCTTGTTTAACAAAAAGTCAATATTATGTTTTTCCAAAGATATTGCCTTGTTAAAGCACTCCAATGCCTCATCAAATTTACCCAAATCAATGTACGCATTGCCCATTCTATTTATTGCGCTTGCATCCATGTCGGCATCATCCAAACACACTTCAACAGCCTTATCAAATGACTGGATAGCTTCTTCCAATTTGCCCATGTCAGTTAACAGATTCCCCCTTGCGTTCCACACTTCAGGATTTTCACCGTCAATGACTATGAGCTTGTCATAAACTCTTAATGCCGCATCATATCTTCCAAGCATTTCTAAAATAAATCCTCTCCAGTACAATACAATCGGACTGCTTGGACGGTAGTTGTATGCGATTGTGCTTGCTTTATATGCCTCTTCAATTCTTCCGTCGTTTAAAAGAGCAATAGCTTTATTGTTTAGAATGTATTCGTTGTCAGGTTCGATTGCCAGAGCCTTGTCATAGCATTCAATAGCTTCATCGAACTTGCCTAACCTGGAGAGATTATCCCCCTGCTTGTTTAGAAGATAAACATCATCAGGGTCAAGGCGAAGTGCCGCTTCATAGCACATTGTGGATTTGTCGAATTTACCGCTGTCGAAAAGAATGTCGGCCCTTTTGGTAATCATTGCCTTTTCATCAATCTTATCGCCTTTCCACTCATTGATGTTGAGTTTTTCAAAATAAATAATTTGGAATTCGTCATCATCGTTGATTTGACCGCCGTACATCTTTTTGAATTCCCTAAGCATATCATAAGAGTCTTCAAAACCTTCCTTTCTGGCCAGTTCATCATTATCCTTGATGTCTTTAAAGGAAATATTTTCGACGCTTGTTACCAATGCTTCAAAAATCTTCATTTTTTCCTTTGAAACCAAATTCCAATAACAATAAAGTCTGTCTCCTACCTTAAGCGGAGTTTTCCATGCTTTACGTATTGTTCTGGTTTTTTTACCAGTGATTACATCAATATCATTACTTGAAAATGATAAAATAGGCACTTCAACTCCTCCTTAAATTTATTCAATAACCTGTTCACCGAATTCCCCGGATTTAACTTTAACCTGGCCCTTGAAGTAGGGCTTAATCTCACGTGCTAAGTCGGCTAAATCATGCGGATTTGGAACTTCAACTTTTTCCAAAGCAGGATCTAACACATTCCTATTTCTAAATTGCTGTATAGTATAGATATCTGCTTCAATATCATCAACAAGATTGATAATATCTTTTTTTGTGTGTAATGTTGGAACATATGTAGTTCTGGCTTCCAGATAAACTCCATCATATTCATTGATAAGTTCCATTGATTTTTTGACTTGAAAACCAACGTTTGAACCTGTTATTTTTCGGTATTTTGAAAATGTAGTTTTAACGTCAAGTGAAACGAAATCCAGGAGATTTAAATCAAGCAACTGTTTAAGTTTGTCCGGATATATTCCACTTGTATCCAATTTAGTTTTAAGACCAATTTCGCGAACGTAAGTAAATATTTCTATCAATGCATCAATCTGCATTAACGGTTCCCCACCTGATATTACCACAGCATCCAAAAAGTCCTTTGATGAGTCTATTTCATGTTTGATTTCTTCAAAGGATTTTTCTGTGGAATCCTCAAGAAGTTCCACATTATGACAATATCTGCAAGTTAAAGGGCATCCGGACATGAAAATAACCAAAGACATATTTCCATGAAATTCAACAGATGATATTACTGATCCACCTACATACATTAGTTTAAAACCTCTTTAATAATTTCTATAAACTTCTTATCCTCTTCCAGAGTACAAATACTTATTCTAATCCAGTATTCATCAAGACCTTTAAATGAAGTGCAGTCCCTTACTATTATTCCTTTTTTCATAAGCTCCCTTGCCAGTTCTGCTGCTGTAAAACCAGTGTCCTTTATTCCAATCAGCATGAAGTTGGACTTGGATGGGAAAACATTCAAAGAGTCTATTTTTGACAATTCTTCATACAGATATTCTCTTGACTCAATTCCCTTTTCTATGGATTCCTTAATGTAATCCTTGTCCCTGAATGTATTGAGGGCAGCTACAAAAGACAATCGGGTAAGAGAGAATACCGGTTTAATCCTATGCATATATTCTATAATCTGCTCGCAGGCAAGGCCGTAACCGATTCTCATTCCTGCAAGACCCAGTACTTTGGACATTGTACGGATAATGAATATATTGTCAAATTCATTGATTAAATCTTTATTAGTTACCTCTGAATATTCGAAATAAGCTTCATCTATAACAATCAGTATTTCAGGATTTTTAGATGCAATATCTGATAAGGTTTCCTTATTTATCAGTGTTCCTGTAGGATTGTTAGGGCTGCATAGGAAAATCATTTTGGTTTTTGGAGTGATTGAATCGAAAATTGAATCCACATCCAACTCGTTCTTATCCAAATCCCATTTTGCATATACCGGACGGGCACCGTATTGCTGGAGCAGATATTCATAGTACATATATGACGGTAAAGGAACTATAAATTCATCTCCTTCATCTATGAATGTTTTTGCAAGCACGTCAATGATTTCATCTGCACCGTCTCCTCCAACGATGACCTGATTGTCTTCAACGCCGGAATATTGTGCCATTTCATGAACCAGCTCTTTCAGCTGAGATTCAGGATATCTGTTTATGGATTTGATTTCATGCCTGATAGCTTCCATGGCTTTTGGAGATGGACCCCAAGGATTTTCATTGGAACCCAATTTAATAATTTCATCTTTATTCAATCCGAATTCCTCGGCAATCTCGCCCTGAGACCTTCCGGGAACATATGAATCCATTTCGTCTACAATCTTTCTTGCCTTCATTATTAATCTTCCTTATACTGTTTGGAAAGTTTTACATAATTGTCTGCATTATCCTGAATGTGCTGTATCTGTTCAGGACTGAGCTGCTTAACTGCTTTGCCTGGAACTCCCAGAATCAAACTTCCTTCAGGAAATTCCTTACCTTCACTTACAACAGCTCCTGCACCAACAATAGAATTCTTTGAAATGTGTGCACCGTTTAGGACAGTGGCGTTCATTCCGATTAGAACATTGTCATCCAATGTGCAACCGTGAACAACTGCGCCATGACCAACGGAAACGTTGTCTCCGATAACTACAGGAAAACCTTTTGTGCAGTGAACTACACAGTTATCCTGAACATTTGAATTGTTGCCTATGGTTATGGAATCAGTATCGCCTCTTAAAACGGCTCCATGCCAGATTGATACGTCTTCTCCCAATTCAACATTTCCTATTACTTGTGCACCTGGGCATATTACAATAGAGTCTTTTTTATTTTCCATAATATCGCCAATTTATTCTTCTTTTTTCTTATTTTTGTCTTGAATGATATGATTTTGTTTTACCAATACTCTTGTATCGGAGGGTACATCATCATAAAGCAAAACCCCTGAACCGATAGTGGCGTTGTGGCCTACTTTTACACCCGGTGAAAAACTGGAGTTGATTCCGGTTTTTACGGAATCTCCAATAATGGATCCGAGCTTACGCCTTCCGCTGTCTATCATCTTATTTTTAATTTTGGTTTTAACTGAGCGATTGTCAAATCTCAAGTTTGCAATGTTGGTTCCTGCAGCTATGTTACAGTTGGAACCGATTACTGAATCTCCAACGTAACTCAAGTGACTGACGTTTGTATTTTCCATAACAATGGAATTTTTGATTTCAACCGCATTTCCAACATGTACATTATCACCAAAGTAAGAATTACCTCTAATATATGAATTAGGACCTATGTCACAGTCTTTTCCTATGTAAACATTTCCTTCAATGTAAACTCCTGCACGGATTATGCTTCCCTCATCCAGAAAGACTTCACCATGGATATGAGCTCCGTCCTCGATAGTTCCTTTTATTTCAGTGGTTAACTGACCAATTAGCTCTTCATTAACTTCAATCAGTTCCCATGGACGACCGACATCAATCCAATCCTTGTTTGTTTTGTGTCCTATTACCTTTTTGCCGTCTTCAATCTGGAGAGACACTGAATCTGTGATTTCATATTCACCCCTCTCTGAGAGTTCTGTTTTGGCAATTTTTGAGAAGATATCCTTATTGAAAATGTAAATACCCGCATTTACAAGATTGCTTGGTGCTTCCTCTTTTTTAGGTTTCTCTACAATGTTTTTAATGTTTCCATCTTCGATTTCAACGACACCGAATGCAGAAGGATCCTCCACTTCTGTCAATACCATCAGGGTGTCAGGATTCATGTAATTAAATTTTTTGATGATTTCGTTGATGATTTCATTGTCTAAGATAATATCTCCGTTTAAAACAATCAGACTGTCTTCGATGAAGTCTTCACCATAAGAAATAGCATTTGCAGTACCTAAGAAATCTTTTTGTGTCTTGTAAGTGATATTTACACCAAATTCACTGCCGTCACCGAAGTAATCCCTTACCATCTCTTCTTTGTAACGGACTATCAATAATATATCTTTAATTCCATTATCTCTCAATGATTCGATATTGTATTGAATAATAGGTTTTCCGGCAACAGGCAACATGGTTTTAGGCTTTGTTAGTGTTAAAGGCCTCATTCTAGAACCTTCGCCTGCACTTAATATAATCGCTTTCACTTTTCTATCCCCATAAAAATTATATAATAATATTATATGTTTAATTCTTTACCTATAAATTAATTTCTCTAAATCAAATAACTAATTTTAAATAATAGTTGCAATATAGTAAAACTATATTAGCCATGCTAATAGCAAAACACAAAGGAGATAATAAAATGACTATATATGTTTGTTTACATTGCGAATACAGATTCGATTCAGAAAAAGGAGACCCTGCATACAACATTCCTGCTGGAGCAACTCCTGCAGACATGCCAGATGACTGGGTTTGCCCAGAATGTGCTGCTTTAGGTATTGAAGCATTCATTGCAGAAGAAGAATAAATACTCTTCTTCTATTTTTAATTTTTTACACCACCGAAACCATGCCTCGATTGACAACATTTTAACATTTATGTATTTTTCATCAATTTTTTTAATTTAACAATTTACTTTTTATTTACACTCTGACAATTTCAATCATAAATTGAATATTATTAAAAATTATACTATTAAATTAAATGAAACATCTAATTTTTTATATTATAATATACAAAAATAATTTCATCAACAAAGATGGAGATTATTATGAAATTTTATAAAAAAAGTTTAATCATTCTATTTTTATTGATAATTACCATGGGAGTTGTCTGTGCAGAGGACATCAACGATACAGCACAGGACACTCTTGAAATAGATGACTCCCCGATTGTTCTTACCAATTCAACATCCCAAACATATGATGATCTCTCAGAATTGGTTGACAAGTCAGGTGATTCAATAACACTAGAAAGCGATTACAAATATAATCAAGGAACTGATAAGGTTAAAAACATCGAACTTTATAAAAAAACCTTAACCATTGACGGCAATAACCATGCCATTGATGGAGATGGAAAAACAATCTTTCTCAAAATAGAAAAAAGTGACGTGACTTTAAAAAATATGGTTTTGAGAAACTTCAATGATGCCTCAATCATAGTTATAGGCAGCAAACTGACAACATTCAACGTAACTTTTGAAAACATTACTGGATTGGACTACGGTGCTGCAATATACTGTTCAGACGACAGTACCCTTACAAGTACCAATGACAGATTCGTAGAAACCTACGCTCCAAATGCAGGTTCTGCTATTTTCGGATCAGAGTCCAAAATCAACATAAACAACGGAACTTTTGAAAACAAAAATCCGATTAACTGGAGTCTGATTTATGGAGATGGCTGTGAAATAAACGTTTATGAAACCACATTTGCAAATTTAAACTCAAAATATGCAACTGCAATTTACAACACATTCAATACCACCATCAAAAAGTCAAAATTCATAAATTTACATGCAAATGCAACTGCAGGAGCTGTTGCCGTTAAAAGTAAAAATGATCAGGGTTTGACCTACTTAACAGTAATTGACAGTGAGTTCATAAATGTCAGCGCCGCCAAAAATGGAGGTGCAATATTTACAGACTTCAATGGAAACGGACTCAAAACATATGAAGGACTTTTAAGCATTGTTAACTCCACATTCACCCAGTGCAGCGCTGATTTTGGAGGAGCAATTCTCCACTTAGCAAAAGCAGTTGAATTAATTAACTCTACTTTCACACAAAACAGGGCAAATGAAGCAGGTGGAGCATTATACAGTTCAAATGCATATGTCCTCTTCAATGCAACCACATTTAAAGAAAATGAAGTTGACACCATCAACGGACTTGGTGGAGCAGCATATATTGACGCTGGAGTAATGGTCATCGACAAATCTTCATTTGAAAACAATGCTGCAGGCAAAGGTGGAGGAATTTACACATTTTCTACAGGACATACAATTGTCAATTCCACATTTGCAAACAACGGAGAAGACATACACACCAGCTATGAGGACAATGGTTCTACAATAACAGACTGCGGAGAGTTAAACTCCATCCTCGATAACAGAAACTCCAGCATTACAGTAAGATACAATGGAGAACCAATCATATTGAATCCGCAAACAATAAAAGGATCAGCCAGTGATTCCTACTTCAATTTAAGAGATCAGGGATTAGTAACTTCAGTTAAAAATCAAGGTTTCATGGGTGCATGCTGGGCATTCGGTGCAGCAGGAGCATTTGAATCTGCATTTTTAATTGCAACCGGAAAAACAATCGATATTTCAGAAAATAATATTCAGGACTTAGGTTTAATCTATTCACCTTACGGAGTGGCCACCAATTTGGAAGGTGGAAACTATCTTACTTCAACATCCTATTTCGTAAGCTGGCTCGGTGCAATAAACACTGAAGACGACAGCTACGATGAACTTGGTAAAATCTCAGCAGTAAACTACAGTCCAAATGCATACCGTGCTGTGGAAGCTATTTTTGTAGATATTAAAGATAAAGCTGCAGTTAAACAAGCCTTAACCAAATACGGTGCAATGAACCTGCATGTATATGGTGCAAATTCAAACGACAAATCATATAACCCTAAAACATATGGCGTATATAACTCCAAATATGGCGGAAACCATTATGTCACACTGGTCGGATGGGACGACAAATATTCAAAAAATAATTTCGCAACACCTGCCCCTGGCAACGGAGCCTGGATTTGTAAAAACAGCTGGGGAACCGATTGGGGAGACGGAGGATATTTCTACATTTCCTATTATGACAAATCCCTGGCAGCACCTGCAGTGGGATTCATATTTGAAAATGTAAATTACTATGAAAAACTTTACCAAAACGAATTGAGCGGATGCTACGGATTCAATCCAAGCTATGACACCTACGGACAGGTATTTACAAGTGAAGATGGAGACATCATTGCCGCAGTCGGAACATACTTCCAAAAGGCAAAAACTCCATACAATATAACCATTTATGTGGATGATAACGAATGCTACAGCCAGGAAGGTGTTTCAAAACATGCAGGATACGAATGCATCCCACTAGACAGTTATATTGCTGTAGATGAAAATTCCAACTTTGAAATCAGAATACAGTCCAGTTCAGTACCTATGACCAAATATAGCAGAATGCCTACAACTGAAGGTAAAAATTATGTAATAGACATTGCCGGTGAATTCATTGACGTCGCAAAAGATAACTTAATAGCACCTGTTAAAGCATACACCTTCAAAAACCCTCAAATCAGTAAAAACATCGTGAAATATTACTCTACAAACGAAACAATATTTACCGTGAATAATGTTTACGAGACTGACTTCCTGCCTATCTCATTTGATGACAAGAATATGACAATGACTATTACAAACGGCAGCGGAAGTATTTCCCTAGGTGTTTTAGAGTCAGGAGCAAATCCTGTAATTATCACATATAAAAACCAAACCTTTGCAAGCATAATCTATATCAAACCGACCATAGACTGTGAAGGTACATATGAAGTAACCGTGGCATACAACACCAAACTGACATTAGAAAATGTCAAGTTCTTAGACAGCGAGGGAAATCCTCTTGAAAATTTAACTGTTACAGTCAAATTCGACAACAAAACAGTATCCGATACCGTGACTGGTGTAAACGGATCCATGCCAATCATAGTAACAGCAGGAAACAAAATCGGAAAACACTATGTGTACTATTACAATCCGGTTACTACAGAAAATGCGACAATTACAGTCAGTATTGTTTCAAGATTCAGTGGAAACTCCAATGTCAACATGTATTACTATGACGGACACACCTATAAAGTGCGCTTGAGAGATGACAATGGAAAATATGTTGGTAAAAATGTGCTTGTAACCATTAAAATCGGTAAAAAGTCATTTAAGGTTAAAACCAATGCTAACGGTTATGCAGTTTTAAAAATACCAAGCACAATAACTCCTGGAAAATACACAATTTCTGTAACATACATGAAACAGACTGTTAAAAACACATTAACTGTAAAACAGGTACTTAAAACCGCTAAAACAGTTAAAGTTAAAAAATCAGCTAAAAAATTGACTTTGAAAGCTACCCTTAAAAAAGGTAAAACTGCTTTAAAATACAAGGTTGTCAAATTCAAAGTTAACGGTAAAACATACAAAGCAAAAACCAATAAAAAAGGAATTGCAACACTTACCCTTAAAAAAGCTGTGATTAACAAACTTAAAGTCAAAAAATACACCGTTAAAGTAAGCTACTTAAACGATGTTGTAAAATCAACCCTACAAGTTAGACGTTAGAGATTAAACTCTCTAACATTTCTTATTTTTTTAAAAAAAAAAGAGTTTTGAAGATAAAAATATCTTCATAAGTTTTCATTAATTATTTTTACACACACATCCTTAATCTCTTCAGCCCTTTGAGCATCACGAGATTCCAGTGTGATTCTTATATAGTCTTCAGTTCCGGACGGTCTTACCAGTACCCAGCTGTCATCGGTGAATGTCAATCTTACACCGTCAATGGAATTAATGTCTTCAATGTCATCAAAAGCTGATTTGAGCAATTCTTCCATGTTTTCCATGACTTTAACCTTAGCCTCTTTAGAGCAGGTTATTTTTTCACGGATATTCGGATATGATGGAATTTCAGCTAAAAGATCGGACAATTTACCTTTTTTAGATACCAGCTCTGCCATTCTCAAACCGGATAAAATTCCGTCAGGACACATGCAGAAGTCAGGGTGCAGCCATGTTCCTGAAGGCTCTCCTCCGAATGCAGCATCTTTTTCAATAATCACTTCAGCAACATTGACGTCACCGACAGGAGTTCTGAATACCTGGCCGTTTACTGATTCGTCCATGCATAATCCCGCATCCACAGTTGTTACTACATCCCCATCAAATTCTTTTGAGATTAATGCTAAAAGTGAATCAAATGGAGAAATGTTTCCTTTTTCATCAACGGTAATCATTCTGTCAGCATCACCGTCATGAGCTATTCCCAAATCTGCTCCAATTGCTACAACTGTTTTCATAAGATTTCCAAGATTTTCAGCATTCGGTTCAGGGTTTCTTCCAGGGAAAAATCCGTCAGGCTGAGAGTTTAAAGTAGTGACTTCGCATCCTGCTTTTCTAAATACTAAAGGTGATATTTCGCTTCCAGCACCTGATGCACAGTCGATTACTACTTTCAGACCTTCCTTAATGTCGACCATATTGACCAAATCATCAATATACTGGCCTTTAATCTGTTCATTAATGCTTAATTTACCTATTTTATCCCATGGAACTGAAATGTATGATTTTTCTGCATAAATTTCTTCAATTTCTGATTCCTGTTTAGAAGTATATGCCATTCCGTTCTTGTTCCATAATTTTATTCCGTTGTATGGGGAAGGATTATGGGAGGCGGTAAGCATAACTCCCGCATCGGCGTCCAGTTTTTCGGTAGCGTAACCTACTAATGGAGTTGGAACCATGCCGATTTTTACTACATTAACTCCGCTTTCCAAAAGTCCTGCACATATAGCCTGGTCAAGCATTTTATTTGTTGTTCTTGTGTCATAACCAATTACAACAGTACCTTCATTTCCCAAATAATATGCAAGGGATTTACCTACATTCAGTGCAAGCTCACAGGTTACTTCAGAGCCTATCAGTCCTCTGATTCCTGATGTTCCGAATAGTTTTTTAGCTACCATTTTTTCCACCTATGCTCCGAACTTATGTGCATAATTCATTAGGTCCATCATGATGTTCATTACGTCAGATCCTCTGATTCTGTTTAAACCGCCTTTTGCGCATGCGCGTTCTGAGAATTCGGTAACGTCATCAGTTCTTACTTCAGGGCCTCTGATTAAAACAGGTACAGGGTCTCCTGAGTGGTTTTTGACTGAAATTGGAGTTGAGTGGTCTGCAGTAAGGTAAATGTAAACGTCTTCAAGTTTTATGAGTTCGCTCATTACGACCTCATCAACTTTTTCAATGAATTCCTTTTTCTCTTTTGTCTGGCCGTCGTGACCTGCTTCGTCCGCACCGTCAATGTTTATCAGGAAAAAGTCATGGTCTGAGTTTTTGACCTGGTCGATAATTGTATCACGAATGTTTTCAAGATTGGTGTCGATACCTCCGGTTACATCTTCCATTTCAATGATGTCCATACCGGCAAATCTTCCAATACCCATAATAAGACCTGTTTCTGCAATACAGGCAGAATTTACTTCATATTTATCATTTAATGATTCGACAACAGGTACTTCACCTGCTCCACGAGGAATGACTATGTTTGCAGGAGGTTCGCCTTCTTCAATTCTTTTAAGGTTTACCGGATGGTCTTTTACCATTTCATAAGTTTTTACAACAAGTTTGTTTAGGATGTCTGCAGTTTTTGCCGCTTCAGGTGTGTCATCCAAAGGTTTGACCTCTTT
Organism: Methanobrevibacter sp.; assembly: GCF_015062935.1. Lineage (NCBI taxonomy): Archaea > Methanobacteriati > Methanobacteriota > Methanobacteria > Methanobacteriales > Methanobacteriaceae > Methanobrevibacter > Methanobrevibacter sp. Next base: position 41,350 of record NZ_SUTM01000018.1, read on the forward strand.
AGGTTTGTTTCCTTCCACCTTAGGGTCTGCGTCACTTACTTTACCTGAAAGACCTTCACCTCTTAAAACAAGAACAGCCCTGTGACCGGTTGATTCCTTAAAGATGATTTTAACATCAGGATAGTCTTCCAGAACCATTGTGTTTAAAACATCAACAATCTCTTTGGTTCCTTCCTTGATTCTTCCTGCACGTCTGTCGGTTACGATTAAATCTTCATCTGCAGTTGAAAAGTTACATCTGAATGCAATATCGCCAGGCAATACGTCCACACCTACACCATTAGCCTCAAACGGACCTCTTCCTGTGTATACTTCATAAGGGTCGTAACCTAAAATTGATAAGTGTGCAGTGTCACTTCCAGGGATTATGCCCGGAGCGATTGAATCCATAATACCAGTAATTCCTTCTTCAGCCATCTTATCCATATTTGGAGTATTTGCAGCTTCAAGAGGAGTTTTATTTCCTAATTCTTTAATAGGACGGTCACCCATACCATCCATAATTAAAATAAGACCTTTCATAAATATCACCTAAATTATAATATTATAAAATTTATTTCTAATAGTTAAAATAATTATTTAAAAAAAATAGTTTAGAAAACAAATGTCATCAATAAAATTCCGATAAGAGCACCTACAATTGTGGCCATCAGGTTCACATGCTCATTTGTAAGCCATCCCTGGTTTTCAAAAAGGGCGCCTAAAATACTGTCCGCAAAACATCCTGCAGTTCCGGAAACTACAGACACTACAATTGCCGGTGCGAAATCAGAAAGAACACCTAAGAAAAATGCGGCAAGACCGATAATGGCGGCGCCAAGTACAGCTATTCCAGTTCCCAGAGGAGAAATTGCACCGTTAGTGCCCGGATCTACCTTTTGAAAATTGGTTATTAATCGAGGATGATGGTCTAAAACACCGATTTCAGAAGCCAGAGTATCTGCAGTTGCAGTTGCAATAGCTCCTATGAAACCTCCTGCGAATGTAAGATAGTATCCTCCGAATGCAGCCATGAAACATGCAACAACACCATTGGATATAACATTTTTGGAAGTTCTTCTTCCTTCAAACTGGCCCAATGACATTTTATATTTTTTTGAGTATTTAGTGGCCAGTAAAGACAATACTAGAAACAGAACAATTAACAAAAGCCAATGAACTCCTGCTGAAAAAATAATTATAATACCCATTATAATCATAACGGCTGAACCAAACAAATCCAGAGATTTTCTTCTGTATGTGATGAACCCTAAAATAAACAGGAGGATTACATATGCCCAATTAATCATTAACTGCTCAACCATAAAATACACTTCTTCTCTCTTTTTTAAATAATGTTTGTTTAAAATTATATAAAAAGATTTACATAAATAGCCGATTTTTCAATTTTTCAGTAACCCCTGCAAAAATGGGATTTTTAAAAAATATTTTTATCTAAATGGTGCAAGAATACCTTGACTTCTTCAAGTCGAGGATGAATTGCACCATTTGATAAAAATTATAACCAAATAGAGGCCGATGCCTCTATAATTCTTTTTTTTAAAAAAATGTTTGCATAATCATGAAAATATTCCAAAATTTTCAGACCAAAAAATCCAATCAAAATTACATACAATATAAATGAAATAATGAGCAATTATTTTAAAATAAATATTAAAAGTCATAATTTAATAAGATGTAAATTCGATTAAAATAAATATCTCATTAAAAAATATTAAAAAGAAATAGAGTAATCTACATCAACTGATAATTTTTTTAAAAAATAGTAAAAATTAGGAAAATTTATTTCCTAAATCTTCTTCTAATTTCATTTGATCCGATTGTTAACAATACCAATAACAATATCCATAAAGGATTACCTGTTGGATAATCAGATAAGCTGACTCCACCTTCACTGACATCCAATGTGATTTCATTTGAACCGTTTCCATTAGTGCCGTTATTGTTATCATTAACAACTACATAAGTTACAGTAGTAGTTGGACCATATTTGTCATCACCGGAGTAAACTACAGTAGCCTTATAAGTACCAGCAGCCAATCCAGGAATGCTGACTATTGCTTTTCCATTAAATACCTGTGCAGTATATGTTTTGCCGTCAATAGTTATTGTTACGATTCCTGTTGCATCCGTTGGAAGTTTGATTGTTACTGTTGCATCATCACCTACCATAATTTCATCACCAGTGGCGGAAATTTTTGATTTAGCCTTTTCCACAGTGAATTTTACAGTAGTTGAATTTTCCAGATACTTGCCGTCACCACCATAAGTGACTTTGGCAGTGTATTTTCCTGCTGCAAGTTTAGGAACAATCACTTTAGCAACACCATTGACAATATCGCCATAGTAACCTACACCATTGATTTCTACAAGCACTTGACCTATTGCATCTTTTGGAACATTGACTGTGATTACTTCGTCTTTACCTGCAGTAATGTCTTTTCCGGATGCTGATATGGTTGATTTAACTTTAGATACAGTGAATGAGACTGAAGTTGAATTTTCAAGATAATTATCATCACCACCGTATTCGATATGAGCTGTTTTATCGCCTGCAGTCAGGTCAGGAATGCTGATTTCTGCTTTTCCGTCTTTGATTTGGCCAGTATATGATTTACCATCCACTTCAACAGTTACGGTTCCAGTAGCCTTTTGAGGAACATTAACAACAATTACAACTGTTTCACCAACATTTATGTCATTAGCTGCAGCATCAATTGGAGCATTATATTTTGGAACTTCTACAGTGATTTTATCTGTTTTGCTTGCATAATTGTTGTCACCAGAGTAATAGATTTCAGCTTCATGCACTCCAGGAGTAGCATTTTCCAGATTGATTACCGCAGTACCGTTTTCAACTTTAGCAGTGAAAGTTTCATCGCCAATTTTAACGGTTACATTACCCGTTGCGTCTTCAGGTAATTTTATGACAAGTGTGCCGTTGCCCTGATCGACTTCATCTATTTTAGTGTCGATTTTTGACACTGTGAATAATGTTGTATTGGTTGCAGGCAGGTATTTTTCATCACCGTTGTATCTTACACTGACGTAGTATTCTCCTTTTGGAAGACCGGATATTACCAATTGACCGTTTCCTCCGCTTACTGCGACTGTGTATTTTCCAGCACCTTCGGTTGTGGTTAAAGTTCCGTCGTCCAGGTTGAAGTTGTATTCCTCACCGTCAATGATAACAGTGACGTTTCCGGTAGCATCATTTGGAACAAGCAGTTTGATGTTTTCGTTTTCGCCTACCATGATGTTTGTTGCCATTGGAATTACGAATGATTCAATCTTTTCAACTTTAAATGTAGCTGAAGTATGACTTGGCATGTATTGGTCATCTCCAGTGTATGTTACATTAACATCATATACTCCATTTGTTAAATGTGGAATTTCAGCAACGCCAGTGCCGTTGGTAATGTTTACATAATATCCAACGCCATCAATGTCAATTAAGACTTGTCCTGTTGCATTTTCAGGAAGTTTTACAGTGACTTTTAGAGTTTCTCCAACATATATGTCTTCAACTGTTGCAGTCACTTCAGTAGGACGTTTGTCTACTTCGAATTGGGCAGTAGTTGTATTTGCGTTGTAGTTTTCATCACCATCATATTTTACAAATACTGATTTTTTGCCTTGATCTAAGTTTTCAACTGAGAATGTTGCTTTGCCGTCTTCGATTGGAGCAGTGTATGTTTCACCATCGATTTCAATAGTGATAGAACCAGTAACTCCTTCAGGAACATTAACTACTATTGTTTCTTTATCTCCTACTTTGATGTTTTCTACAGTTATGTCAAGTGGAGTGTCCAGTTTAGCTCCTTTTATAACTGAGGTAGTATTAGCCGCTTCATGAGTATCGTCACCGGAGTAGATGATTTCAACTTCATGGTCGCCAGGAGTTACATTACCATCCAATTGAACAACAGCAGTACCATTAACAACAGTAGCATTATACTCTTTATCTCCAACCTTAATTGTGACATTGCCTGTAGCATTATCACCAACAACAACCACAACAGTACCATTACCTTGGTCGATGACCTTCATATCCGGAGTTTCTTTAGCTTTCTCAACAGTTAAATTACCAACTGAACTGTTTCCAGCATAATTATCATCACCAGAGTATTTAACAGCAATTGTGTGATCACCATCAGTTAAATTATCAACTGTGACAACAGCCTTACCATTTTCAACAGGTACTGTGTAATCTTTACCGCCAACACTAACAGTCACATTACCAGTAGCATCATCAGGCACAGTAACAGTAACAGTTACAGACTCACCCTCTTTAGCATCACCAATTTCAACTTCAATAGGAGCATCATACTTAGGAGCAGTAATCTCAGAAGTAGCATTAGCCGCATCGTGTGTATCGTCACCGGAGTAGATGATTTCAACTTCATGAGTACCAGGAGTTACATTACCATCCAATTGAACAACAGCAGTACCATTAACAACAGTAGCATTATACTCCTTGTCACCAACCTTAATTGTAACATTACCTGTAGCATTATCACCAACAACAACCACAACAGTACCATTACCTTGGTCGATAATCTTCATGTCAGGAACAACCTTAGCCTTATCAACTGTTAAATTGCCAACTGTGTAATTAGCAATGTAATTGTCATCACCAAAGTATTCTATAGCAATAGTGTGATTACCTGGAGATAAATCATCTACAGTTACTACCGCTTTGCCATTTTCAATAGGTGCAGTGTAGTTTTTACCACCGACACTGACAACAACATCTCCAGTAGTTCCTTCAGGAACTTTAACTGTGATTGTAGTGTTTTCACCTTCTTTAGCTTCACCAATTTCTAAGTCAATTGGAGTATCGTACTTAGGAGCTGTGATATTTGCATCGGTTGAAGTAGCATTATGAGTATCATCACCTGAATAAATTACTTCAATTTCATGAGTACCAGGAGTTACATTACCATCCAATTGAACAACAGCAGTACCATTAACAACAGTAGCATTATACTCCTTGTCACCAACCTTAATTGTGACATTACCTGTAGCATTATCACCAACAACAACCACAACAGTACCATTACCCTGATCAATGACTTTAACATCAGGATTTACTAAAGCCTTCTCAACAGTTAAATTACCAACTGAACTGTTTCCAACATAATTATCATCACCAGAATAAACAACAGCAATAGTATGATCACCATCAGTTAAATTATCAACAGTAACAACAGCCTTACCATCCTCAACAGGTACTGTGTAATCCTTACCGCCAACACTAACAGTCACATTACCAGTAGCATTTTCTGGAACTTTAACAGTAATTACAGTAGGTTCGCCCTCTTTAGCATCACCAATTTCAACTTCAATAGGAGCATCATACTTAGGAGCAGTAATCTCAGAAGTAGCATTAGCAGCTTCATGTGTATCGTCACCGGAGTAGATAACTTCAACTTCATGAGTACCAGGAGTTACATTACCATCCAGTTCAACGATAGCAGTACCGTTAACAACAGTAGCATTATACTCTTTATCCCCAACCTTAATTGTGACATTGCCTGTAGCATTATCACCAACAACAACCACAACAGTACCATTACCCTGGTCAATGACTTTAACATCAGGATTTACTAGAGCTTTCTCAACAGTTAAATTACCAACTGAACTGTTTCCAGCATAATTATCATCACCAGAATATTTAACAGCAATAGTATGATCACCATCAGTTAAATTATCAACTGTGACAACAGCTTTACCATTTTCAACAGGTACTGTGTAATCCTTACCGCCAACACTAACAGTCACATTACCAGTAGCATCATCAGGCACAGTAACAGTAATTACAGTAGGTTCGCCCTCTTTAGCATCACCAATTTCAACTTCAATAGGAGCATCATACTTAGGAGCAGTAATCTCAGAAGTAGCATTAGCCGCATCGTGTGTATCGTCACCGGAGTAGATAACTTCAACTTCATGAGTACCAGGAGTTACATTACCATCCAATTGAACAACAGCAGTACCGTTAACAACAGTAGCATTATACTCTTTATCACCGACTTTAACAGTGACATTACCGGTAGCATTATCACCAACAACAACCACAACAGTACCATTACCCTGATCAATGACCTTCATATCCGGAGTTTCTTTAGCTTTCACAACAGTTAAATTGCCAATAGTATAATTAGCAACATAATTGTCATCACCGAAGTATTCTACAGCAATAGTGTGATTACCAGGAGTTAAATCATCAACAGTTACTACCGCTTTACCGTTCTCAATAGGTGCAGTGTAGTTCTTACCACCTACACTGACAACAACATCACCAGTAGTTCCTTCAGGAACTTTAACTGTGATTGTAGTATTTTCACCTTCTTTAGCTTCACCAATTTCTAAGTCAATTGGAGTATCGTACTTAGGAGCTGTGATGTTTGCATCAGTTGAAGTAGCATTATGAGTATCATCACCTGAATAGATTACTTCAATTTCATGAGTGCCAGGAGTTACATTACCGTCTAAAGTTACAACAGCAGTACCGTTAACAACAGTAGCATTATACTCTTTACCATCCACTTTAACAGTCACATTACCAGTAGCATTATCACCAACAACAACCACAACAGTACCATTACCTTGATCAATAACCTTCATGTCTGGAACTTCTTTAGCCTTTTCAACAGTCAGATTGCCAATTGAATAAGTGCCTGTGAAATTGTCATCTCCAGTGTAGACAACAGCAATAGTATGATCACCAGCAGTCAAGTTATCAACAGTAACAATAACCTCACCATCTTTAACTGTTCCAGTGTAATTCTTACCACCAACATTGACAATCACATCACCAGTAGCACCATCAGGAACTTTAACAGTGACATTGAACTGTTCGCCTTCCTTAGCCTCACCAATCACAACATCAATTGAAGAATCATACTTAGGAGCAGTTATGTTAGCAGTGGAGTTAGCTGCCTCATGAGTAGCATCACCTGAATAGATTATCTCAACTTCATGAGTACCAGGAGTTACATTGCCATCCAATTGAACAACAGCAGTACCATTAACAACAGTAGCATTAAACTCTTTATCTCCAACTTTAACAGTGACATTACCAGTAGCATCATCACCAATAACAACCACAACAGTGCCGTTGCCTTGATCAATAACTTTCATGTCCGGAGTTGATTTGGCTTCTTTAACAGTCACATTACCGATTGTGTAGTTAGCGGAGAAGTTACCGTCACCAGAATACTCGACAACATAAGTTTTATTGCCGGCAGTTAAATCATCAATAGTAACAACAGCAACACCATCCTTAATCTCACAAGGATACTCCTTACCATCAATATAAACGGTTACATTACCAGTGGCGCCATCAGGAACCTCTACAGTAACAACCAACGGTTCGCCTTCAGTAACCTCAGAAGCATCGACTTTAACCTCAGTAGAATACTTAGGAGCAGTTATCTCAACTGTAGCGTTAGTTGCCTCATGAGTATCATCACCAGAGTAAATCACATCAACTTCATGAGTTCCAGGAGTTACATTGCCATCCAATTGAACAACAGCAGTACCATTAACAACAGTAGAATTATACTCCTTATCACCAACCTTAATAGTCACATTACCACTAGCATTATCACCAACAACAACCACAACAGTACCATTACCTTGATCAATAACCTTCATGTCAGGAACAACTTTCGCTTCATCGACTGTAAAGTTACCGATAGTGTAGTTTGAAGCGTAGTTATCATCACCGGCATATTCAACAATGAGTGATTTGTCGCCGGCAGTTAAATTGCTTATAGGAATTGTAGCAGTACCGTTAACGATTTCAGCAGAGTACTTTTGACCATCAAATGTTACGGTTACATTACCAGTAGCATTTTCAGGAACTTTAACAGTGATTGTAGCGGTTTCCCCTTCTGTGACTTCAGTAACATTGACAACGAACGGAGTATCATATTTAGGTCCGATTATTGTTGTATTGACTGTAGAGTTGGTGTGAGTGTCATCACCAGAGTATATGACTTCAACATCATTAACGCCAGGAGTTAAATTACCCACTTGAACAACAGCAGTACCATTAACAACAGTAGCATTGAATACATTATCTCCAACCTTAATAGTCACATTACCAGTAGCATTATCACCAACAACAACCACAACAGTACCATTACCATGATCAACAACAACCAATTCAGGAACTGCCTTAGCATTGCCGACAGTGAAGTTGACTGTTGTGTAGTTTGAAGTGTAGTTGGCATCACCGGCATATTCGATGATTGCTGTTTTGTTTCCTGCGGTTAAGTTTTCAACAGTTATGACTGCAGTTCCGTTGTCGATTTCAGCAGTGTATTTTTGACCATCAATTGTTACAGTCACATTACCAGTAGTATCCTTAGGAACTTTAACAGTAATTGTAGTATTTTCTCCTTCTTTTCCTTCATCAACAGTGACAGCAAACTCAGTATCCAGTCTTGGAATGGTTACGGTGCCGTTTACTGTTGAATTGGAATGTTTATCATCACCGGAATAGACGACTTCAATATCGTTGACGCCAGGAGTTACATTTTCTAATGTGATTACGGCAGTTCCGTTGACTATTTCTCCGGTGAAGTTTTTACCATCAACATAAACAGTTACATTACCAGTGGCATTTCCGCCAACGACCACAACAACTGTTCCGTTTCCTTGATCAATGACTTTGATATCCTCGGAAGTTACATTGACTTTGGATACTTCAAGTTTTGCTGTGGTATTGCTTGGTCCGAATCTGTCAGTTCCGGCGAATGTGACATTTACTGTGTAGTTTCCAACATCCAGTCCTGGAACGACAAGTATTCCGTTACCTCCAGCAACATAAACTGTGTAATTTTTACCATCAACATTTACGGTTACATTTCCGTTCAGTTCTTTAGGAGCAGTAATGTTGATTATTGCCATGTCTCCCACTGTGATATTTTCCACTTTAACGGAAATGTCTGCTTTAGTTATGTTTACATTAAAGCTAGATGAATTATCTGCTGTATCCCAGTATTCGTCTCCTGAGTATTCAGCAGTTACATGATAAGTTTTATTCAATAAATTATCGACTTCAAGGGCTATTTCTTGGCCAGGTACGATATCCGCATGATATTTTGTTCCGTCCACATCAATTACAACGAATCCTGTTGCGTTATCAGGGAGGTTTATAATGATTTTTGCAACTTTACCTGCAGAAGTATCGTTAACATCAATTGTGAGGGTCGGTTTGACTTTAGTCACATTGAATATTGCTGAAGTCCAATTGCCTCTGAAGTTGTTGTCTCCTTCATAGATTACGACAACACTGTGGTTTCCTGCTGGCAGATTGGTTAATGTGAGGTTTGCAGTTCCGTTTGTTATTGGCCTTGTGTAGTTTACGCCGTCGACATTGATTGTTACATTGCCTGTTGCGTTTTTATTGCTGAGTGTTACGTTGATTGTCTCTTTTCCACCGGTTGCAATATCGTCCACATCAACGTTGACTGTAGTATTGTCTGCGTTTACAAAGAAGAGTGCAGTAGCAGTAGCCTTATTGTAGTTTTCGTTTCCGTTGAAGGTTACTTCAACAGGATATTCACCTACATTCAAGTTATATAGATATTCATGAGCTTTTTCATTATATGTAGGGAGCGGATTATGTGCTGCTCTGAGAACTACAATAGCATTATCATCTTCTCTTAAAACAATAGTTTCTTCAGTTCCGTTTACTTTAATTGTAACATTGCCCTCAGCATTTACGCGAACGATAATGTGTTCGACTCCACCATAGGTTATGTTTTGAACTTCAATTGTAATTGTTGGATCTTTCTTGAATACTGTGAAGTTCGCTTTTGCTGAACTGTCTGTGTAGTTTGCATTACCTTTATAATCCACACGTACAGTATAATTGCCTGCATCCAGGAATACTGGCAAGACATATTCATAATTAACTATATCAATATTGCCGAAAGCAGTTACCATATCTCCGTCTGTAGCATTGAATATGAAAATATCAACTTTACCAGTAGCATTTACATAAATTGTGAATAAGCTTTCCTCGGAGTATGTAATGTTTTGAGCAATTACATAAATCGGCATGACTCCTTTTTCCACTGTGAATGTGTTGTTTGCAGTTGCATTCATGTATTTATCATTGCCTGCGAAGTAGATTGTCACATTGTAGTTACCTGCAGCCAAGTTTTCAACAGTCAAGTTACCTTTACCTTCAATTATGAATGCAGTGTAGTTTCTGCCGTTGATTTCGACTTTTATTGGGGCAGTAATGCTTTCAACAGATTCAAATTTGATAAGCTCTTTAGCACCATATGTAATGTCGGTTCCGTTCACGCTGAATGTAGGTTGGATTCTTAATATTGTGAAGTCAGTGCCGTTGGTGCTTGAGAGGTATTGGTCATCACCGATGTAGGTTACGTTTACAATGTATTTGCCGTTTTCTAAGTTCTTGATTACAATAGAACCGTTTCCGTTTGTAGTGTTTACAGTATAGTTGGTTCCGTTAACGTTTACGATTACATATCCTGTAGCGTTTGCTGGAATTGTTACATTTACGATTGCATCCATGCCAACCACTGTTGCAGAAGCTGTTACGTTTACTTGTGAACTGCGTTTGGTTACAGTGAAGTTTTGAGTAGTTGAGTTGAATACATACTTGTTGTTGCCTTCATAGATTGCAACAACTGTTTTATTACCATAGGTTAGATCTGCAACGTAGAATGTTGCATTTCCTTTGTTGTCAGTCACATTGGTGTATTTCTTACCGTTGATTTCGATTGTTGCGGTTCCACCAGCAATTTCTTTAGGAACGCTTACGATGACTTTGACTGTGTCGCCGACTTTGGCATCAGCAACTGTAATGTTCATTGGAGTGTCCCATTTGATTACATGGAAGTTGGTTGTCACTGTCTTGTTGGCATATTTGGCGTCACCGAATGTGGCATTAACCACATATTTGCCTGCAATTATTTTATTCAAGCTCAATGTAGCAACACCATGATTAATTGTAGCGTTTCCAGCAAATGAACCGTTTACATAAATTGAGACATTGCCGGTTACATCCTCTGGGACATTGACAACGATGGTAGTGTTTACTCCGACTTTGGTATCAGGAGCAGTCACGTTCATGTCATAACATGCAAATTTATGGACATTTACCTTATTTATTTGAGTGGTTGATGCATTTGTGAAGTTTCTATCACCACTATAGTTAGCTATGACAGTGTAATTACCTACATTTAATTGTTTAATTACGATTTTTGCAACACCGTTTTCAATAGGGCTTGAGTAGTTTTCACCGTTTACAGTAATGTTAATGTTACCAGTAGTGCCAGGAGTAATGTGGACCACGACAGTAGCGTTTCTAGCAGAACTTACTTCAACTGTTTCAATTGTGATTACAGGAGTGACTTGTCTAACTTCAAATGATCTGTTAACCTTATTGGTGTTGTTGACATTGTATCTGCCGTCACCGGAATAGTTAGCATAAACTGTGTAGTTATCGGCTGCAAGGCCATCAACAATCCAGTTGACCTTACCTTTAACGACAGGTAAAGTTATATTTCTGGTTTCATTGATTCTGATTGTAATGAAGCCGGTTGCATCAGGTCTAACAGTGACTGTGATGTTTGCATTTTGAGCATAATCAATACTATCAACACTAATGACCATAGTAGTGTTCACTTTGGTCATTTCAAATGTCTTGTCGTTGTTAGTATCAGTCAAGTATTGGCTGTCACCAAGATATGTTGCATGGACATAGTAGGTTCCGTTTCCAAGACCTTTGATTTGTACGGATCCAGCGCCACCAGTTAGGTTAATTGTGTAGTTAGTGCCGTTCACATTAACAGTCACATATCCTGTAGCATTGCTTTGCACACTGACCTCAATGGTTGCATTGCCACCAACTGAATTTCCTCTGGCCACAACACTTAAATCAGACACACGTTTGGACACAGTGAAGTTACTGGTAGTAGAGTTAAACATGTATTTAGCATCTCCACCATAGGTTGCAACAACAGTCTTATCACCATAAGTTATGGAAGGAACAGTAAAGCTAGCAACACCATTAGCATCAGTAGTAGACT